>JBDTLN010000376.1:0-3123 GCA_039934795.1 Bauldia sp.
AGCGCCGCGATCTCGGCTTCCGCGCTTGCCAGCCGCTTTTCCGCCTCGGCGTGTTGGTCGGCGAGCGTTATGGCCGCCATGACCGTCAACCGCTGGTCGCCGATCTCGCCGAAACGGGCGCGGAGCTGCTCGATCGACTGAGTGAGCCGTTCGGCGAGCGCGGCAAGGTGGTCCTCCTCGCCGTCGTCGCAGGCCATCCGGTAAGTCTTGCCGCTTATGGATACGTTGACCTGCGCCATCGTCAGGCGCCGTGCCGGGCGAGGACTTCGCGGATCGATTCCATCGCCGCAACCAGGCCGCGCGAGGCCTGCGCATTGGCGTCCTCCAGGCGTGCCGCGCGGGCTTCGGCGGCATCGAGCGCCTGGGCGAGCCGCGAGCGGTCGGTGCCGAGACGGTGAAGTTCGCCTTCAAGACCGGAAACCGCGGCAGCACCCTCCGCCCGCCGATCCAGCGCATCCTCGACCAGGGCCAGCGCTGCCTCAAGGCGGCGCAGAGCTTCGTCGATGGATAAAGATTCCGGCATAGACGCCTCTACCAACACTCTTTTCACGTTATGCAGCGCACCGGAAAGCGTCAATGGCACGGGCGGAATAGTACTGACGCGATGCATGGCGCCGGCCGATGGGCGCCCATCATTGACTCACGAAACCCATGTGCTTATTCCCTGCCATCGGCCGCATAGCGGCAGAGTCCTTCCTGGCGGCCGGTAGACCCAAACAGATGACCGATCTCGTGAAGCATGCGCGCATGGCCAATGCGATCCGTGCGCTGGCGATGGACGCGGTCGAGCGCGCCAAGTCGGGTCACCCGGGCATGCCGATGGGCATGGCCGACGTCGCCACTGTCCTTTTCTCGCGCTACCTGAAGTTCGATCCCGCCGACCCGAAGTGGCCCGACCGTGACCGCTTCGTGCTGTCCGCCGGCCACGGTTCGATGCTGCTCTATTCGCTGCTCTACCTGACCGGGTACGAGGCGATGACCATCGACGAGATCAAGAATTTCCGGAAGCTGCACTCGAAGACTCCGGGCCATCCGGAAAACTTCATGACGCCGGGCGTCGAGACCACCACCGGTCCCCTCGGCCAGGGCGTCGCCACCTCCGTCGGCATGGCGCTCGCCGAGCGCCTCCTCGCCAGCGAGTTCGGCGAGGATATCGTCGACCACAAGACATTCGTGCTGTGCTCCGACGGCGACCTGATGGAAGGCGTCAGCCACGAGGCGATTGCGCTCGCCGGTCACCTGAAGCTGAACAAGCTGATCTTCCTGTTCGACGACAACGGCATCTCGATCGACGGCCCGCTGACGCTGGCCGACTCCGTCGACCAGGTGGCGCGCTTCAAGGCCGCCGGCTGGAACGCCAGCCGTATCGACGGCCAGGACCACAACGCCATCGCCGCCGCGATCGAAACGGCGATGCAGTCCGACCGGCCGACCCTGATCGCCTGCAAGACCACCATCGGCTTTGGCGCGCCGAAGAAGGCCGGCACCTCGAAGGCCCATGGCGAGCCGCTCGGCGAAGAGGAAATCACGGGTGCGCGCAAGAATCTCGAATGGACCTCACCGCCGTTCGAGATCCCCGGCGACATCCTTGCCGACTGGCGGGCTGCCGGGGCTCGCGGCAAACCCGCGCGCGAGTCGTGGACGAAGCGCTTCGCTGCCTCGCCCAAGAAGGCCGAGTTCGAGCGCCGGCTCGCCCGCAAACTCCCGCCCGAGCTGGCCAAGGCCATCGCTGCATTGAAGGACAAGCTGGCGGCCGAGAAGCCGACGCTCGCCACCCGCAAGGCCAGCGAGCTAGCGCTGGAAGTCATCTCGCCGATCATGCCGGAATTGATCATCGGCTCGGCCGACCTGACGCCGTCGAACAATACCAAGACCAGCAACTTGACCGACATCAAACCCGGCATGTTCGGGGGGCGCTATATCCACTACGGCATCCGCGAACACGGCATGGCCGGCGCCATGAACGGCCTCGCCATCCACGGCGGTCTTCGGCCGGCCGGCGCGACCTTTCTCGTGTTCACCGACTACGCCCGTCCGTCGATGCGTATTGCCGCGCTCGCTGGATTTCCGGTGGTCTATGTGATGACGCATGACTCGATTGGCCTTGGCGAAGACGGCCCGACCCACCAGCCGGTCGAGCATCTGGCGGCGCTGCGCTGCATGCCCAACATGCGCGTCTTCCGCCCGGCCGATGCCATCGAGACGGCGGAATGCTGGCAGCTTGCGCTGGAACGCATCGACGGTCCGTCGGTGATCGCCCTCACCCGTCAGAATCTGGCGCCGGCGCGAACAACCCCGAACGCATCCAATCTCTGCGCGACCGGCGCCTACGAAGTTTCGCCGGCCACCGGTGCTGCACGTGCGACCATCTTCGCGTCTGGCTCCGAGGTCGAGATCGCGATCAACGCGCAGAAGCTCCTCGCCGCACGCAATCTCGCCGCACGCGTCGTGTCGGTGCCGTCGATGGAATTGTTTCTGGCCCAGCCGGAAGAGGCCCGCCGCACCGTCATCGGCGACGCGCCGATCAAGCTCGCTGTCGAGGCCGCCGTTCGCTTCGGCTGGGACGCCATCATCGATTCCGACGGCCTGTTCGTCGGCATGCACAGTTTCGGCGCCAGCGCGCCATATAAGGACGTCTACGCGAATTTCGGCATCACCGCCGAGGCGGTTGCTGACGCCGTTGTCAAGCGGCACAACGCCTGATTCCGATCGGAGAAGAAGACATGACCACCAGAGTTGCCATCAATGGTTTCGGGCGCATCGGCCGGCTGGTCCTGCGCGCCATCGTCGAGTCGGGCCGCAAGGACATCGAGGTCGTCGCCCTCAACGACCTCGGCCCAGTCGAGACCAATGCCCACCTGCTCCGCCACGACTCGGTGCACGGCAAGTTCCCGCACACCGTGACGGTCGCCGGCGACACCATCGACGCCGGCCTCGGCCCGATGAAGGTGACGGCCATCAAGAATCCGGCCGAGCTGCCCCACAAGGCGCTCGGCGTCGACATCGCGCTGGAGTGCACCGGCCTCTTCACGTCAAAGGACAAGGCCTCGGCCCACCTCACCGCCGGCGCCAAGCGCGTGCTCGTCTCCGCTCCCGCCGACGGCAGCGACCTCACGGTCGTCT
>JBDTLN010000377.1:0-3116 GCA_039934795.1 Bauldia sp.
GTGCTGGTAGAAATTCTTGTCCTCGGCCGAGATGAACGCCGCCTTGAGGCGGTCGGGGATGGCCTGGATGGGAAGATACAGGCGCCGCTCATGGGCGTATTCGGCGACCAGTTGCCCGTCCGAGGCATGCACCCGCGTCATCACGGGGGGCTCGTATTTGGCAAGCGATTCGTAGTTCGGCAGGTCGCGGGCCAAGTCCGATACGTACCAGGCCACGCCCGTAGCTAAGACCAAGAAAAACACGGCGGCGATCCCGAATAGGTAGCCAATGAGTCGTAACATCATATCGTGCGCTTACCCCGGCCGCGCGCTTGGGACAACGGCGCCGTCTGGTCCGTCCGCCTTTGGCGGAGGCTGGCGATTCCCACGGCACGTTCATCGTGGCCCTTTGTGGAGAATATAGGGCGCTGCACCATCCCTCGTCGAGACGCTGAAACATCTGATTCTTCAACACCATGGCGCACGAAGCTACTCTGCCCCGGCCGCCAGCTTGGTCTTGAAGTAGGCGTCGACGGCACGAACTACCGAATCGCCCGTCGTCTCGCGCCACTCGGCGGATTTCATCAACTCTTCGTCACCTTTGTTAGTCAGGTAGCCAAGCTCGATCATCGCCGAGGGTACGTCGGGGGCCTCCAGAACCTTGAAGCTGGCGGTCTGGTGCGGAATCTTGAACATCCGGGTGCTGACCTTCAGCTCCTTGACGAGATTGCGGGCGAAGACGACGCCGAAATTGCGCGTCTCGCGCCGGGTCAGATCGACGAGAATGTCCTTCACGTCGTCCGAATCGTCATTGCCGAGATCGACGCCGGCCAGCACATCGGCCTGATTCTCCTTGGCGGCAAGCGCCTCGGCCATCTTGTCGGAAGCCTTGTCGGAGATGGTGTAGACAATTGCGCCGCTGACTTTTGCGCCGAAAAAAGAGTTGGCGTGGATCGAGACGAAGAGATCGGCACCGTGCTGGCGGGCGAAAGTAACCCGATCGCCGAGCGACACGAAGCTGTCGTCCTCCCGGGTCATGAAGACTTCATAGTGGCCGGTCTCTCCCAGCTTCCTTCCCAGAACCCTGGCGAAGGCCAGCGTCACGTCCTTTTCCAGCGTCTTGCCCTCGCCCGAGGCGCCGGCGTCGATGCCGCCATGACCGGGGTCGAGGACGATCTTCAGCTTGCCGCCCGGGGCCGGGGGCAGCGGCACCAGGGCCCGCTGCCGCACCGCATTGGCGAGAGCGTCTTCCTTGTCGCGGTATTCCCGCGCCACGGCGAGAAACGCCGTCCGGGTGGTGGGCACCACATCGACCACCAGCCGCGCCGGTTCGCCCTCGATCGGATCGAGGACGAAGGACTTGTCGACCTTCACCGGTCCTTTGACATCGATGACGACCCGCGATTTGCCGGGGGAAATCAGGCCGTACCGGAAGGCCGAGATGAGTCCTCTGCCCGCCTCGCCGACCTTGGCGCCCAGCCCGAAATAGACCTCCGGCAGGTCGATGACGACCCGGTAGGGATCGGCGAGCGTGAAGACGCTGACGGGCAGCGCCCGGCTGACATCGGCGACGAATCGCGTCCGCTTGTCGTCGCCGACGATGCGCGCCGCGCCGACGGTCGGAAACTCACTGGCAACGGCCGTCTGCGCAGGCGCGGGCGGCGCTGCCTTGCTGGCGGCCGCGCAAGCCGAGACCGAAATCAGGAACGCCGCCGCGGCTGTTACGCAGCGGCCCGCCAGGGACCGTTTCATCGCACTCTTCAAGGTATCGGGCCCGACCTCGCGACGCCCCAGCCTTTCTAGATGAAGTCGGAGGATTGGTTAACCCCTTGCGCGATACTTCAATGCCAGCTTTGCCGGCGACGGTTTGCGGCCTTGCAAAGACTCGATGGCACACCTACAACACCGGGCACGGAGTTCATCGTCCGTTCGAGTGGCTCCCAAAAGCGGCAGCGACGGCCCGGGGCAGCGGCAATCTCGTTTCGAGATACCACAGCTTCTGACAGCCGCGCCGGCCGTAGCGCCGAAAGCGTTCTGCGGGGTCGGTTCGGAAGATGTATCGGACGCCTTCGCCTTGCGGCGAGCGGGCGATCCGCGATCCGGACGGCGCGGCCACCCAAGAGGCCGCCGCCGTCGCAAGGACCGGACGGGTCCGCCTGATCCGGTCGCGTAACAAGAGGCGATCAACGCACGGACATGATCCGATCATTCCAATCCCGCCAGACGATGCGAGCCCCGGCCGTTCCCGGTCGGCTCGCGATGGCGGCAGCGGTCGGTCCATGCGCTCCCATTCACCAACAAAGACAAGTCGGCAGGACTCCGATGGCCGCGGCATGGGCACCACTCGCCCGCCGCCGGCACCTCGGCGGCCACCGCAGAAAGTTCAGGCCATGGCCAACAAGATGCTTATCGATGCCGCCCACCCCGAGGAGACCCGGGTCGTGGTGCTCCGCGGCAATCGAGTGGAAGAGTTCGATTTCGAGTCCGCCAGCCGCAAGCAGCTACGCGGCAATATCTATCTCGCCAAGGTAACCCGCGTCGAACCGTCGCTGCAGGCGGCCTTCGTCGACTACGGCGGCAACCGCCACGGTTTCCTTGCCTTCTCGGAAATCCACCCCGACTACTACCAGATCCCGATCGCTGACCGTCAGGCGCTGATCGAGGCCGAGGAACGCGAGGCCGCGGAGGCCGACGCGCGCGCCGGCGGCGAGGACGACAGCGAGCCGGAGGCGAGCGAAGGCGAGTCGGAAGTCTCGGACAACGAGCCGGAAGAACGGGATAGCGAGGCCGTCGCCGCCGCGGCGGAGGATGGCGCCTCGGTAAGCGAGCCCGCCGCCGAGACTCACATTGAAACCGCTCCCGGCGAGCTTGCGGAAATGGCGGAGGCTTCGGAAGCGCCTCCCGCGCCACTCGAAGGAGCCTCGGACGAAGCGGCCGCGCCGAACGCCGAAGCGGCGCCGCCGCCGGAGACGGTGGCGGGGGATACTGAGGAGGTCGTCAGCGACCAGAGCGTCGAGTCGATCGGCGCCGAGGATGCGCTTGAGGAGTTGCCCGAGCGCCGCAAGGCGCGTCCGCGCCAGTACAAGATTCAAGAAGTGATCAAGCGCCGCCAGGTGCTCCTCGTCCAGGTCGTCAAG
>JBDTLN010000378.1:0-3106 GCA_039934795.1 Bauldia sp.
GGCCAGAAGTCGGGATCGTTGACCGCCACCGAGATCAGCCGCAGGCGCTCGCCCAGCCCTTCGACCTTGTCCGCCAGCAGTCGCCAGGCCGGGTCGAACCGCTGCATCGTCCCGACCTGGACAACCTTCCCCGCCCGGTCCCGCGCCGCGGCGACTTTATCAATATCCTCAACAGCATAGGCGAGGGGCTTTTCGCAAAAAACGTGCAGGCCCCGCTCCACCGCGGCGATCGCCAGCTCGGCATGATAGGCGTCGGGCGTGGCAATCAGCACAGCGTCGAGTTTCGCGTGGAACAACTCCTCCGCCGTCGCAAAACTGGCGACGCCAAAGCGGAGTCCGAGATGGGCGCGGACTTTCGCCGAAGGATCGGCCACGCCGACAACGTTGAAGAGAGCCGGCAGATCGAGAAGATTCGGCAGATGCTCGACCTGCGTGATCAAGCCGCCGCCGATGATGCCGACATCGAGGATTCGGGTCGTGCTCATGGTGCGACGGTGAAGCCGGCCGCTTGGGCCATCCGCTTCAGATTCGCGTACCCCATTTTGGCGTAAGTCAGCGGGTCAGCCTTGTTGGGATCCTGCTCCGCCTCGCAGACCAGCCAGCCAGAATAGCCGGCGTCGTGGAGGATTTTCAGGAGCTTCGGGAAGTCGATGAAGCCGTCGCCGGGCACGGTGAACACGCCGTCGAGCACGGCTTGCATGAAGCTTTCGTCCTTGGCCCTCGCCGCAGCAAGCAGGTCTTTGCGGCTATCCTTGCAATGGACGTGGACGATGCGGGAGAGATGGCGGCGGAGCAACGTTTCCGGGTCGCCGCCCGAAAAGACGCAGTGGCCGGTGTCGTAGAGGAGGCCGACCGCTGGGCCGGTCGCATCCATGAGCTTGGCCACCTCCTCGTCGGTTTCGACGATCGTGCCCATGTGATGGTGGAAGGCCATGCCGACCCCGAAATCGGCCATCCGCTCAGCCAGAGCAGTAAGGCGGCGGCCGTATGCCGGCCAGTCGCCATCGCCGAGGCGCGGGCGTTTGGAGATCGGCGCGAACAGGTCGCCTGAGGCGCGGTGCGAGGTGTCGGCATAGACGATGTGACGGCAAGCCATTGCCTTGAGAAGGGTGAGGTGCGGCAGGACCGCGGTCCATTCGGCCTCGTCGTCCTGCTCGTTGAGGCGGCCGTCATACCAGCCGGAGACCAGAACCAGACCGTGCTGGACCAACAGCGCCCCGAGGGCGTCGGCGGTTTTCGGGAACTTGCCGCCCATCTCGGTGCCGGAGAAGCCGGCGAGGCGGGTCTCGGCCAGGCACGTCTCAACCGGCGTGTCGCCGCCGAGGGAAGGCAGGTCGTCATTGGTCCAGGTTATGGGATTGATGCCGAGGCGGATGGACATGTCAGGCGTCCACCTTCATGTCGTACTTCTGCGCGTCGACCGGTCGTAGGTTGCGGAGGCCTGCTTCCTCAAGCGGCAACTCGCCGAGGACGATGCGGGTCGCGCCCCCGATATTGTGGATGATATCTTCGATATCCTGCGGGCTGTGATTGGGATGGGTCGCCACCATCACCGTGCGGTTGAGAATATCGAGGGAACGCTGGCACATGTCCTTCGAATATTCCTTCCGGCACTCGGCGTTGGCCGGCATCAGGTAGGGGTTCATGGCAGGATGTGCGGCGCCGGCGCCCATCAGCACCTGGTCCCATTCGGTATAGGTGTGGCGGCCGGTCTTGCCGGCGATGACGCTGGGAAAAAGCTGAACAAAGCGGTTCGCCGACTCGGCCGAAGGTAGCGTGAACATCACCTGGCTCGAGCAATCGTGGTCCGCGCTGTTCATCGGTGCCGGTTTCAGCCCGAGATTGCCGAGGGGGGCGACGCCGGCGAGAATCTTCTTCTTCTCAGTACGCATGGCGCCGACTTGCGGATCGAGGCGGTCGAGCTGGACGTTGAGCATCGCACCCATCAGTTCGGTGGCGCGGGCGCCGTTGCCGGCAAAGGGCTGAACCGCATCGTTGCGGCCCTGCCAGTAGAAGTGACAGGGATCGATCGCACAGCGGGTGCGCTCGGCAATGACGTCGTCATTGACGGCGACCCCTCCGCCTTCGCCCGCGGTCATGTTCTTGTAGTAGTTGAAGCTGAAAGCGCCGACATGGCCGATGGTGCCGAATTTCCGGCCCTGGTAGGAGCCACCGACGCCTTGGCAGGCGTCCTCGATGACGATGAGGTCGCGGGCGCGGGCGATGCGCATGATCGCGTCCATGTTGCAGGCGGCGCCCCACATATGGACCGGGACGACGGCTCGGGTGCGCGGACCGATCGCTGCTTCGACGGCGGCGGGGTCGATGGTGATCGACTCGTCAATGTCGACAATTACCGGAATTGCGCCGACTGCGAGGACCGAAGTGGCGGTCGCCATGTAGGTGTGGGCAGGGATAATGACCTCGTCGCCCGGCCCGAGGCCGACGCCGATCATCGCTGCGGCGAGGGCGTTGCTGCCGCTGGCGGCGAGGGCGAAATGCTTGCAGCCGAGATACTTTGCGTAGCGCTCTTCGAAGCGGTCGCACTCCTTGCCGATGCCGTAGCGGAACAGGGCGCCGGAGCGGATCACCCGGGTCAGGGCGTCGATTTCTTCCTGGCCGACTGCGTACATGAACGTCTCCCGGTCTGTCCCTGGTTTTCCAGCGGATGCGTCTTGCGGCTAAGGCGCTGCGGCGGCGCCGCGTTCCCGCCCGCCCGCCCCCAGAGCCACGATCTCCTGTTCGAGATCAATCAGTTCGCGGCCCCCGGCCATCATGGTCAGAAGCTCGTCGCGGGTTATTGCGTTCCTGGCGTAAGTGCCGGTGGCCCGCCCGCGGTTGAGCAGATTCTCCAGCAGGCAGTTAGCGCAAAGTCCGAGCGGAGCCGTCGGCGACAACGGGCGCAAGCACTGTGGGCAATTTTCGAGTGGGGGCATCGCTTCAATCAGGTCGCCTAGTCCCGCGACAACTCATTTCAACAGGATTCTGAGGCGGATGGTGCGGGAAAACTTCTTCAATCGCCCAGAGCCTGGAACAGGTGCCGGACTTCATCCGCAATTTCCTCCGGTTTGGAAACAGTGTGGGCGATCTCCTCCACGACTTTTTC
>JBDTLN010000379.1:0-3095 GCA_039934795.1 Bauldia sp.
GTCGAGCGCGCGCGACCCATCCTCCTCGACGATCCCGACGGCTTCCAGGCGCACCTTAACGAACTCGCCGCTTCGCGCGGGATATCAGGCGTGTTCCTGATGAGCGGCGAAGGCCTCGAAGTGGCGCAGGCCATTTCCGGACCGCCGATCGACTTCCCGCCGCCACCGCCCGGCGGCATTACCGAGGCCAGGGCGAATGGTGGCCAGCCGGTGCTGATCGCACCTGGCGAGCAGAACGTCATGGGCGCGCTTATCCGCCTTGCCGACTACAACGACACTTACCTCTATATCGTTCGCCAGGTCGACCCCAAGGTCGCCCGCTATGTCAGCCTCACGGCCGAAAACGTCGCCGCTTATAATTCGCTGCAAGCGACCCGCTTCGGCGTCCAGATCGCCTTCGCGCTTCTCTATCTCGGCATATCGCTGGTCGTCCTGCTTTCGGCGATCTGGGTCGGCATATCCTTCGCCAATCGGCTGGTATCGCCGATTCGCCGCCTCATCGACGCCGCCCAGCAAGTAGCCGGTGGCAATCTCGCCGTTCAGGTTCCTGTCAGCCGCGCCGCCGGCGACGTCGGCGCCCTCGGCGAGACCTTCAACGCCATGACCGACCAGTTGCGCACCCAGCGGCAGGAATTGCTGTCGGCGAGCGACCAGATGGACCGCCGTCGCCGATTCACCGAGGCGGTCCTCTCCGGCGTCACCGCCGGCGTCATCGGCGTCGATGCCGACGGCCGCATCTCCATCGCCAATCGCACCGCGCTGCGAATGATCGGCGGGCAGGTCGAGAAGGTCATCGACCAGCCCGTCGCCGACGTTGTCCCCGCCCTCGCGCCGATCGTCAGCGCGGCGCTCACCAGCGAGCGGCCGGAATATCGCGACCAGATTATCATGATGAGCACGGGCCGGGAGCGGACGATCAATGTCCGCGTCACCACCGAAAGGCCCGCCGCCGGCGCGCACGGCTACGTCGTCACCCTCGACGACATCACCGATCTCGTCACGGCGCAGCGGAGTTCGGCGTGGGCCGATGTCGCCCGCCGCATCGCCCATGAGATCAAGAATCCCTTGACGCCGATCCAGTTGTCGGCCGAGCGCCTGCGTCGCAAGTTCGGCAAGGTCATTGTCGAGGACCGCGACGTTTTCGATCAGTGCACCGACACCATCGTGCGGCAGGTCGGCGACATTGGCCGGATGGTCGATGAATTCTCGTCGTTCGCCCGCATGCCGAAGCCGACCTTTGAGGTTCGCAATCTCTCCGAGGCGATCCGCGAGGCGGTTTTCCTTCTCGAGGTCAGCCATCCCGATATCGCCTTCTCGGTGGATGTGCCGTCGCATCCGCTGGTCGGCCGCTTCGACGCGCGCCTGATGGGCCAGGCGCTGACCAATCTCGTCAAGAATGCGACCGAAGCGATCGCCTCGCAGGGCGCGCTCGCGCCCGTCGACGGCCGAATTCATGTCAAGGCCGGAATCGTCGACGGCTCGATAGTGGTCGATGTCATGGACAACGGCATCGGCCTGCCGCAAGAAAACCGCGACCGGCTCCTTGAGCCTTACATGACGACGCGCGAGAAGGGCACGGGGCTCGGCCTCGCCATCGTCACAAAGATTGTCGAGGAGCATGGCGGTCGCATCGAACTCCTCGATTCACCCGAGGTCGCGACCGGGGGCAGGGGCGCGATGATCCGACTTGTCTTGCCGATGATCGAAGAACAGTCGCAGGCCGAAGAGGTTGCGCGGCCGCTCGAAGCCGCAAAGTAGGAAGTGCAGTTCCGTCATGGCGTCCGACATTCTCATAGTTGACGATGAAGCCGACATCCGCGACCTGGTGGCCGGCATTCTTTCCGACGAAGGCCACGGCACGCGCACTGCGGCCGACGCCGACTCGGCGCTCGCCGAGGTCACCAAGCGCCGCCCGTCGCTCGTCTTCCTCGACATCTGGCTGCAGGGGAGCCGCATGGACGGTCTCGCGCTCCTCGACGCCATCAAGCGCGATCACGCCGATCTGCCGGTGGTGATGATTTCCGGCCACGGCAACATCGAGACGGCGGTGTCGGCCATTCGGCGGGGCGCGTACGACTACATCGAGAAGCCGTTCAAGACCGACCGGTTGGTGCTTGTTGCCGAGCGCGCGCTTGAGGCTTCGAAACTGCGGCGCGAGGTTCGCGTTCTCCGCGAGCGGTCCGGCGAGGCGAGCACGCTCGTCGGCGCCTCCGCGGCCATGAACCAGTTGCGGCAGCTGATCGAGAAAGTCGCGCCCACCAACAGCCGGGTCATGATCTCCGGCCCCTCCGGGGCCGGCAAGGAACTCGCCGCCCGCGCCATCCATGAATTGTCGTCGCGCGCCGCCAGCCCCTTCATCGTGATCAGCGCGGCCACCATCATGCCCGATCGGATGGAGAACGAGCTTTTCGGCGCCGAGCGCGTCGATGGCATCGGCCGCAAGGTCGGCGCGCTGGAGGAAGCGCATGGCGGCACGCTTTATCTCGACGAAGTGGCCGACATGCCGCGCGAAACGCAGAACAAGATCCTCCGCGTCCTCGTCGACCAGAGTTTCCAGCGCGTCGGCGGGGCCGATTGGGTCAACGTCGATGTCAGGATCCTGTCATCGACGGCCCGCGACCTCGAGCGCGAGATCGCCGAGGGAAGTTTTCGCGAGGATCTCTTCCATCGCCTGGCCGTCGTGCCGATCCGCATCCCGGCGCTCGCCGAGCGGCGGGACGACATCCCGGACCTCGTCCTGAATTTCGTCGAGCAGATTTCGCGGGTGACGGGGCTGCCGAAGCGCATCATCGCGGCGGACGCTCTCGCTGTCCTCCAGGCCCACGACTGGCCCGGCAACATCCGCCAGCTTCGTAACAACGTCGAACGCCTGATGATCCTCGCCCGCGGCGAAGCCAGCGAGGAAATCACCGCCGCCATGCTTCCGGCCGAGATTGGCGAGATGCTGCCGACGACGCCCGGCCGCGCCGGCGGCGAGCATCTGATGTCGATGCCGCTCCGTGACGCCCGCGAGATCTTCGAGCGCGAGTATCTGACCGCGCAGATCAACCGCTTCGGTGGCAACATCTCGCGCACCGCCGAGTTCGTCGGCATGG
>JBDTLN010000380.1:0-3080 GCA_039934795.1 Bauldia sp.
GCATCTCCTCGAAAACCAAGGACCCCAAGCAGCCGTGAGCATCGCGATCCGGCCGGCGGCGCCGGGCGACCAAGCTCTCATCCTCGATCTCGTCCGCGGGCTGGCGGAGTATGAGCGGCTGCTCGCCGAGGTCGAGGCCGACGAGGCCGCTCTCGCCGGCGCGCTCTTCGCCGCCAACCCGCGCGTCTTCTGCGACATCGCCGAAGTCGCTGGCCGCTCGGTCGGTTTCGCCTTGTGGTTCTACAACTTCTCCACTTTCGTCGGACGCCACGGCATCTATCTGGAGGACCTCTTCGTCCTGCCGGCGCATCGCCATCTCGGCGTCGGCAAGGTCCTTTTCCGGCACCTTGCTGCGCGCTGCGTCGCCGAAAATCTCGGCCGCCTCGAATGGGCGGTGCTCGACTGGAACGAGCCGGCGATTGCCTTCTATCGCGGCCGCGGCGCGCGGCTGCTCGACGACTGGACCGTCGGCCGGCTTGAGGGGGCGGCGCTCGCCGCGCTCGCGGACGACGCATGATGACGGTCCCGATTGCACTCATTGCCGCCGTGGCCCGGAACGGCGTCATCGGCGCCGACGGGGCCATGCCATGGCGCCTGTCGACCGACATGAAGCGTTTCAGGGAGTTGACGGTCGGCAAGCCGGTGATCATGGGCCGGCGCACCTTCGCCACGCTGAAGAAGCCGCTCGCCGACCGGCTCAACCTCGTCGTCACCCGGGATCCGGGGTTCGGCGCCGAGGGAGCGGAGGTCGTCTCCTCCCTCGACGCCGCCATTGCCCGGGCCATTGCCTCGGTGAAGGCGAGCGGTGCCAGCGAAGTGATGGTCATCGGCGGCGGCCAGATCTACGCCGCAACGATCGACCGTGCCGACCGGCTCTACATCACGCTCGTTGACGCCGCGCCGGAAGGGGACACCCGGTTTCCCGCCATCGATCCGGCGATCTGGGCCGAGGTTTCCCGGCAGCACATCCCGAAAGGCGAAAAGGATAGCGCCGCAACCGATTTCGTCATTTACCGACGCCGGAAACCCGGCTCTTGACGCCCAACGCCCGTTGAAAGGCCGTCATGGCCTCCCCAATTCAGGGTGGCGGGGCTGAAAATCCGCCGGGCGGGCGTTTGCCGGCGCGTTGCAAAGGCCGGGAGGCATCGCCTATAACCCGCGCCAGTCGATTTTGAGGAGCGGCCTCAGCCGCGTGTTCCCCGAAAGGAGCAAGATGCCCTGGAGCAATCAGTCCGGCGGGGGTGGTCCCTGGAAGGGCAATAACAATGGCGGGCCCTGGGGGCAGGGGCCGCGCAATACCGGCGGCCCGAACCCGCCCGATCTTGAAGAGCTCCTTCGCCGCAGCCAGGACCGCCTGCGCCGGGTATTGCCCGGTGGCGGCGGAAGCAGCGTCAATCCGCTCACCCTCATCGTTATCCTCGTCCTCGCCGCGGCGCTCATCGGCTACAACTTCTTCACCTTCCGCGTGCAGCCCGACGAACTGGGCGTCGTTCTTCGCTTCGGCAAGTTCAACCGCCAGGTCCAGCCGGGCCTCAGCTTCCGCCTGCCGTACCCGATCGAGACCGTCTATGCGCCAAAGGTGACTCGCGTCAGCCGCGTGACCATCGGCCAGGTTCAGGACGACGGCGGCAGCTCATCCGGCACCGGTCGCGACATCCCGGAAGAAAGCCTGATGCTGACCGGCGACGAGAACATCGTCGATATCGACTTCTCGGTCTTCTGGCTGATCAACGACGCCTCCAAATACCTCTTCAACATGGAAGACCCGGAAGGCTCGGTGAAAGCCGCCGCCGAAAGCGCCATGCGCGAAGTGGTCGGACGGTCGAACATCCAGCCGCTTCTGACGCAAGCCCGGCAGGTTACCGAGACCGACGTCCAGGATCTCATCCAGAAGACGCTGGACGAGTACGGCGCCGGCATCCAGATAACCCAGGTCCAGCTTCTCAAGGTCGATCCGCCGGCCGACGTCATCGCCTCCTTCCGCGACGTGCAGGCGGCCCGCGCCGACCAGGAGCGGCTCCAGAACGAGGCGCAGACCTACGCCAACAAGGTCGTCCCGGAAGCCCGCGGCCAGGCCTTGCAGGTCGTCGCCGGGGCAAACGCCTATCACGACCGCATCATCGCCGAGGCGCAGGGCCAGGCCAACCGTTTCAACCAGGTCTACAAGAGCTACACCGCGGCCCCCGACGTCACGCGCCAGCGCATGTATCTCGAGACTCTCGAAGGCATCTTCGGCGGCATGGACAAGATCATCATCGACGAGAAGGGCAGCGGGCAGGGCGTCGTGCCTTATCTGCCGCTCGACCAGCTCCTTAAACGGCCGGCGGCGGGAGGCGCGCCATGAAGGGCGGCGGCATTTTCGGTGGCGTCGGGCTAGTCGTCCTCGCCGCAATCGCGCTGCTGCTCTATCTCAGCGTTTTCATCGTCGACCAGACGCAGCAGGCGCTCGTCCTCCGCTTCGGCCAGGTGGTGCGGCCGATCGACCAGCCCGGCCTCTATTACAAGCTGCCGCTGATCGACAACGTCGAATACATCGACAAGCGCATCCTCGACCTCGACTCGCCGCCGCTCGAAATCATCGCCTCCGACCAGAAGCGCCTCGTGGTCGACGCCTTCGGCCGCTACAAGATCGTCAACCCGCTGCGCTTCTTCCAGTCCGTCGGCTCGACCGCCGTCGCCGATTCGCGGCTGTCGGTCATCCTCAACTCGGCGGTCCGCCGGGTGCTCGGCGACGCGACCTTCATCCAGCTGGTTCGCGACGACCGTTCGGACCTGATGGCAAAGATAACCACCCAGGTCGATCGCGAGGCCGAAAGCCTCGGCATCGACGTCATCGACGTGAAGATCCGGCGGGCCGACCTGCCCGAGGCCAACAGCCAGGCGATCTACCAGCGGATGCAGACCGAACGTCAGCGTCAGGCGACCGAGATCCGGGCGCAGGGCGAGCAGGCGGCGCGAGGCATCCGCGCCCAGGCCGACCGCGAGGCGACCGTCATCGTCGCCGAGGCCAATCGCGAATCGGAAACCATTCGCGGCGCCGGCGAGGCGGAGCAGAACAACACCTTCGCCTCGGCTTTCAG
>JBDTLN010000381.1:0-3075 GCA_039934795.1 Bauldia sp.
CGCAGCGGCCGTCAATGCCGAGATCAAGGACCTCTTCGCCGCCGGCGCCGACTACGTGCAGATCGACGAGCCCTATATGCAGGCGCGGCCGGAGAAGGCGCGCCAATTTGGCGTCGCTGCGGTCAACCGGGCGCTGGAAGGCGTCACCGGCAACATCGCGCTCCACATCTGCTTCGGCTACGCGGCGATCATCCACGTCCGGCCGGAGGGCTACTCGTTCCTCCCCGAGCTCGCCGACACCGCCTTGCAGGCAGTCTCCATCGAGACCGCGCAGGCCAATCTCGACACGTCCGTGCTGGCGAAGCTCCCCGGCAAGACCATCATCCTCGGCGTCATCGACTTGAGCGACATGACGGTCGAGACGCCGGAGAAGGTCGCCGAGCGCATCCGCAAGGCCCTCCCCTACGTTCCCGCCGAGAAGATCATCGTCGCCCCGGACTGCGGCATGAAGTACCTGCCGCGCGACGTCGCCTTCGGCAAGATGAAGGCGATGGTCGACGGCGCCGCGATCGTGCGGAAGGAAGTCGAGGCCGGCTCCCGCCCGGGCTGAGCCAGGCGCGCCGGTCAGTTCGCCAGTGACGGCAGCGGGATTTCCGAGAGCGCCGCCGTGCCAGGCTCCGCCGCCGGCTTTGCCGGCTTCAGGAAGCTGAGGTCGCGCTGCGCCGGCGGCCAGCCGAAGTCATCGACCCGCCCGGCAACCCCGTTCAGCGCATCGCCCTTGACGATTGCCTTGAACTGGATCGACTCCACCGCCGGTGCGCTCGTCTGGTCGCCACCGGCAAGCTGGTCGCTGGCGCCAGGCAAGGGATCGCTGAGCGAGATCACCGGCCCGACCAGCCGTTTCGTCCCGTCCGGCGCGATTTCGATCTGGTTGGCGCCGGTCAGCGCGGCGAGCAGGTCGACGGCGCCGCTGCCGAACCCGGTAGTGCGGCGGATTTCGCGCTCGACGTAGAAGGCGAGCTTCAGCCTGCCGGCCTTGGTGAAGTTGATGCCGTCGCCGGTGCGCAACTGGCGGGGCTGGCCATCGACGTCCGGGCCCGACGAAATATACTTGCCGTTCTCGTCGGTGAAGCCGTTCCAGATGTCGATGAAATGACCCTTGGCCGCCTCGACTCGCGGTTTATAGAGGCCGTTGAGGTACGACATGTCGTCGCTGCCGGCGATCTGCCGGACCGGCGGCGCGCTGACCCAGTAGAACGGCCGGCCATAAACCTTCAGCGTATCGACTATGCCGGTGATGCGCTGGGTGTAGGTGGTCTCCCACGGCGCCGACTTCACCGCGATCTTGGCCTTGCCGTCGCGGAGCGGCTGCCGGTCGTTGATACCGATCGCCATCACGACGAGGTCGGGCTTCTCTTCGTTGAGGAGTTCGGGCAGCGCCACGTTCCAGTCGTAGAAATCGGCGCGCACGAGGCCGGACTCGTCGTTCGCCCGGCTGGTGACCGACAGCTTGGGTTCGTCGGCGAAGGCCTGCTCCAGTCCGAATGCCACCCCGCTGCCGACGAAATCGCCGATGACGAGGACTTTCCGCGCCTTGGGGTCCTTGGGCTGGACTTCCGCCAATTCGATCGGCGGCTCTGCGGGGACCACTTTCTTCTTCTTCTTCGGCGCGAGGAAGCCGGGAAATTCCGGCGGGTCGGTAAACTGCCGGCCCCCAAACAGGCGCTGGAAGAAGCCGCCGCGCGCCTTGTCCGGGCGCTGCTGCGGGGCAACGTTGCGCTTCAGCCGCCGCGGCGGCGGGTCGAACCACACATTGTCCTGGGCGAGGACGACGCCGACCGGCACGGCGATGCCGAGCCCGAATATTGCGACGAGGATAAGGGCGGCGAGGCGGCGCGACATTCTGACCTGGCGTCCCGTATGACGGCCGAAACCGCCGACGATCTTGCACTGCGGCCGTGACCGGCAGCAATCTGTCCACCCCGGAGGCTATTCTACCGGTTCTCTTCGAGCGCCTGCAACAGGCCGAACGTCTCGAAGCCGTTTTCGGCTAGGCCGACCTTCTTCTGGTAGACCTTGATCGCCTCGCGGGTGTCCTTGCCGATCTTGCCGTCGATCGGGCCGGAATAAAGGCCGCGATCGCTGAGCAGCTTCTGCACGCGCAAGCGCTGGGCGTCGCTCACCGGGCGCTCGGCTTCCGGCCATTCGCCCTCCAGCGCCTTGCCGCCGCGCAAGCGGTCGGAAAGGTAGCCGACCGCAAGGGCATAGGAATTGGCGTTGTTGTAACGCTTGATCACCCGGAAATTGCCGAGGATGAGAAATGCCGGCCCGGTCGCGCCGGACGGCAGGAACAGGGTCGCCCGATCGCCAGGTCGTGGAAATGCGGCGCCGCCGGCGCGCGTGACACCGAGCTTCTTCCACTCGGCCAGCGACTTTTCCCTGCCATCGAGCGCCTTCGCATCGGCCCCCTTCGGCAGGATCGCCTCATAGCCCCACGTCCTGCCCTTGCCCCACTTGGAGGCGCGGAGATAGTTGGCGGTCGAGGCGAGCGCATCGGGGATCGATGTCCACACATTCCGCCGCCCGTCGCCGTCGAAATCGACGGCATAGGCGTTGTAGGTGGTCGGGATGAACTGGGTGTGGCCCATGGCGCCCGCCCACGATCCCGTCATGCCGTCGAGGCCAACATCGCCGCGTTGGAGAATTCTCAGCGCAGCGAGAAGCTGCGTTCGCCCGAACTTCGCTCGGCTGCCGCCGGCATAGGCAAGCGTCGCCAGCGAGCGGATCGTGCCCTTCAGTGCATCGGGCTTCTCGAAGATCTTGCCGTAATGGGATTCGACACCCCAGATGGCGAGCACAACGAACTTGTCGACGCCGTAGCGCGCCTCGATGCGCCGTAGCGTCCCACCATACTTGTCGAGCATCGCCTTGCCGTCGGTGATCCGCTCGTCGGAAACCGAGCGGCCGATATAAACGCCCATCGGCGTCTTGAACTCGGCCTGGTTCGCCGCCCGGGTCAGCACCTCCGGATCGGGCGTGAAGTCCGCCAGCGCCCTGTGGTAGGTCTTCCGGGAGACCTTGGCCGCCTTGGCCGCCGGCCAGAAGGATTCGACCCACTGAGCCGGCGTCTCTGCC
>JBDTLN010000382.1:0-3070 GCA_039934795.1 Bauldia sp.
GGTCGAAACCGTGATGGTCAACGGCACGGTCGTCGCCAGGAACGGCAAGCCGACCCTGGTTGACGAGGACGCTCTCCTCGCCGAGGTTCGCGCCGAAGTCGGCCCGTGGCTCGCCGCCCATGCCGATCTGGAGAGGCGCAACCGGGTCTTCGAGCCGTTCATGGCGGAAATCCACCGCCGCGCGACGATGCAGGACATTGGCATGAACCGGTATGCCGGCGACATGCCGGCATGGCCTGGGATGAACCGGCCGACTACCTGAAATCAGGCCGTCGGCAAAAATGCGCGATTGAACCGATTTGCTTCAGCCGCGTTCTTCTTCGTCACAGATGGAGGCGGGCATGGATGCATGGTTTCGATTGGGGATGTCAGCGTTCACTTTGGGCGTGGAGACCAATCAGGTCATCGCGCTTCGTCTGATGCGCCTCGGCTCGCCTGCGGGCGATCGCGAGTTGCTTCGGATGATCCCCGAAAAGGTGGAGGCTCTGGCGGCGGCAGGGCTTCTGGCGGCCGGCTCGGCGGCGCGCGGCGAGAGCGTTCCGGCGGCAATGGAGCGTGTCGTCCGTTCATACCGCAAGCGCGTCCGCAGCAACGCACGACGCCTGAAACGCTGACCTTGCCCCGGCCCTCCGGCGGCGAGGAAGAGGGCGGCCTGCCCGATTCCGCGCCATTGTTGAGTGCCGGATGCAGGCGTATTCTCACTGAGTCGGGACGAAACCACTCAAACAAGGGGCAATTAAATGGACCTTACGAGTCTCATTATCTTCATCATCGTCGGCGTAATCGCCGGCTGGATTGCTGGCCAGATCGTGCGGGGTGGGGGCTTCGGCCTGGTGGGCGACCTCGTCGTGGGTGTCGTCGGCGCCATCATCGCCGGTTGGCTGCTTCCCGTGATCGGCATCAATCTCACGGGCATACTCGGGTCGATTATTGCCGCAGCGATCGGTGCAATCATCCTCCTTCTCGTTGTCAGGCTGATCAAGCGGGCCTGACGAAGCGACGGCCGCTAACCGCCGACCAGTTTCCGGGATAGGCGCGAACGGTGTTCAGGCTCGCGCATATCTCGGATCCGCATTTGTCCGCTGTCCCGAAGCTCGGCTTCGTGGATCTGGCCTCCAAACGCCTGTTCGGCTTCTACAACTGGCATCGAAACCGGGCGCACGCTTTCGCGCCGGCGGTTCTCTCCGGCCTCGTGGCGGATATCCATGCCGCGGGGCCGGAGCACATCGCCATCACGGGCGACCTGGTCAATCTTGGCCTTGAGAGCGAGTTCGTCGCCGCGGCGGAATGGCTGCGCGCCGTTGCCGATGCGAAGCACGCCACGCTCATCCCCGGCAATCACGATGCCTATATGCCGGGGTCGTTTGCCGAGTTCTCGAAGGCATGGGGCGACTACATGCGCGGCGATGACGGCAAGCCGGGCGTCGTGACCTTCCCCTTCGTGCGGCGCCGCGGGCCGGTCGCGCTGGTCGGCGTCTCCTCCGCCGTGGCGACGCCGCCCCTGATGGCCACGGGCGAGGTCGGGGCGTCCCAGGCCGCGGCGTTGGCCGTGACCCTGGCGGCCCTCAGCAAGGAAGGGCTGTTCCGCGTCGTCCTTGTCCACCATTCGCCGATTCGGGGCGCAACAAGCTGGTACCGCCGGCTTGTCGACGCGCGGCTGTTTCGGCGGGCACTGGCAGAAAGCGGCGCCGAGCTGGTCCTTCACGGGCACGATCACCGGACGACGGTCGCGAGCCTTCCCGGCCGCGACGGGCCGGTGCCGGTGATCGGCGTCGCCGCGGCCTCGGTGCTGCCCCATGACGGCAAGCCGGGCGGCAGCTACTGCCTTTACAGCATCGAGACCGAGGGGCGCTTTGCCTGCGCGATGGTCGAGCGCGGGGTGCGCGCGCCCGGCGGACCCGTCGAAACGCTCTCCGAGCGGCAGCTCATCTGAAATCAGGGCTTCGCGGTTTCCGGCGCGGACGCCAGCGGGGCGAAAACGGCAAGCGCCTTCGGCCGGATGCGGTATTTCAGGGGCGAGGAGAGAATCTCGACCTCGCCGTCCAGCGCCACCGGCAGCCGGCTCGCCGCCGCGGCGATCTCGGCCGAGCGAACCTTGAGGACGGTCAGGTCGCGCGCGGCGTCGATGCGACCGAGGGCGATGCGGACGGCCAGGGAAAGAAATGCGGCGGGACTTTTCGGATGGGCGACATAGAGCCAGAGCGCGCCGGCGTCGAGGCACTCGCGTTTGCCGAGGCTGAAGACATGGGTGCCGTACTCGTTGTTGCCGACGAAGAGGCAGGGCGTGCGCAGGGACTCGGTGGCGCCATCGGCGCGCACCGCGATCCGGCGGCGCGGAAAGGCGCGCATGACGCGGAAGAATGCCAGGACCATGGCGGTCCACTTGCCCATGCCACGCAGCTTCTGCCGGCGCTCGCGGTCGAGGACCATGTAGGGGTAAATGCCGATCGAGGAATTGTTGACGAAGCTGGCGCCGTTGACCTCGCCAAGGTCGACGGCGCGGATCTGTCGTTCGGCGATGACGCCGATTGCCTTGTCGACATCGACGGGGATGCCGATGTCCTTGGCGAAGTGGTTGAGGGTGCCGAGGGGCAGGATGCCGAGCGGCACGCCGCTGTCGGCAAGCACGGCGGCGACCGAACGGATCGTGCCATCGCCGCCGCCGGCGACGACGGCATCGATTTCCTTCCGCCGGGCCCGCGCCAGCGCCGCTTCGGCGGCGGCGGTCAGCCCGGCCGGTTCCGGCGCGACGATCTCGGCGGCGATGCCTTGCGCCGAGAAGGCGGCGGCGAGGGACTCGTCCAGCGGCAGGCTGCCCTCGGCCGCGGCATTCTTGCCGGCGCCCTTGTTGAGGATGACGACGACATTAAGAGGGGCGGGGGCGATGGCCTTGTCCTCCGGGCGGGGGAGAGAGTCCGGCAAACGTTGTACAGGCCGATGGCGACGACAAGCACGGTGGTTGACTTTTTTTCTGGAACCGGAGCACCGCTTCGAACGTTGGGGCAGTCTCGGCTTTGCACCTGTGCGGAATCCAGAAGCAGTTCGTTCCGACGAGCATGAGCGTCTGGTC
>JBDTLN010000383.1:0-3063 GCA_039934795.1 Bauldia sp.
CCCCTGAAAGGGGAGGGATGGGGAGGGGTCAGCCTGGTCGCGACGCAGCGCTGGTTGCTAGCGACCCCCACCCACCTCCCCCTTTCAGGGGGAGGGGTGCGCTCGCCGCGCCGTCCCGATCTTTCCCGACTACGATCGCCATCGCGACATTTTCAACAAGGATGTCGCCGGCACTTCCCTGTTGAAGGCAGGGCCGTGTAGCGTGCCGGGCGACCAACAACCCGAAACCCGGAGTCTCCCCTTGCCGTCAGCCTCGCGCCACCGCCTCCTCGCTCTTCCCGTTCTCCTCGCGCTCGGCGTCGCCGCGCTTCCCGCCGAAGCCGCTTCGCCTTCGAAGCGGACGTTCCTCTGCGGCGACGGCCAGGGCGATATCGTCGTCACCGTGCTCAGCCAGAAGACGATCCGCGCCCGGATCGCCATGGATGGCAACGAGACCTTCACCGCGACCATGAAGAAGAAGGGCGCCGGCTTCCGCTTCGTCGACGGCGAGTACGAAATCAAGATCGCCAACAACCAGAATTCGCTGGTCTACACCGCCCCCGATTTCGGCGAGATCGGCTGCGTCTGGAGCCACTGAGGGCTCCGCGCCGTCAGCCGAGCTCCTTGGCGAGGTCGATGGTCGTCCCCTTCGACATGAGCACCTTGCCGGTCTTATCGGCGGGGATGACGCGCGCCTTGCCGCCGCCGGAATAGGTGCCCTTGGCGAACAGCGTCTGCTCTTTGGTGCGCCGGCCGATGATCTCGGGCGGCTTCTTCCAGTTGAGGAATTCGGCGGCTGCCTGCTCGAACTTCTTGGCGTTCACCGAGCCTGTCAGCGCCGCCTTCTTGATGCCGCCGGTGTTGAAGTGGAACGAGACCAGGGCGTCGAACTGGTGCTGCTTCAGCTCCACCTTCACCGCCTTGTTCACGTCGGCGACGAATTTCTCCATGTCCTTCTGGAAAAGCGCGAAGACGTCCTTGATCGCCATCGGCTCGGTCACCGCCTTCGGGTCGGGCTTGCCAGCCGCCGCCGTGTGCCCGACGCCGATCGTCCAGACGCCGACCGAATCCTTGTAGGGCGTCACCACGATCGCCTCGTGGGAGATGATCTCCATCGCCCCTTCGTTCGACAGTTTCATGTTCGCCATCACCGTCACCCTCCGCATCGCCGGCCCGCAATGCCGGCAGCCACATGGTGCAACGGAGGCGCGCATCGGGCAAGCGAATGCGCTTCATTTGAACGATCGACCGCTTGCCTCGCCGGAAAACACACGGGGGCACCCGCCAGCGGAGCGGGCGCCCCCGTGAAGTCTGCGGTACGAAGTCTTTTCTTCTTGCTGTTCAGCCGCCGACGGCGCGCGAGACATTGACGCCGAGGCCGTAGACCAGTTCGCCGCCGAAATAGGCGGTCAGCGAGACGAGGAATACGCCGAGGATTTCGACGACCGCGACGCCGGACAGCATGGCGCGGCCACCCCTGGTGTTCCGCCACCACAGGATCGCGCGGACGATCGCCCAGAGGACGAACACCGCCGCCGTGGCGGTGCCCAGCCCCTCATGGGTCTCGGCGACATCGCTGCGGAAGCCGCCGGCCTCGGCGAGATCGAGCGCAAGTCCGCCGAAGAACCACGTGACGATCGCCGAAATTCCGGCAACCACGGCGAGCCCGGAGGAAAGATTGCCGAGGGCGGTGCGGCCGGTGACGCTTTTGCCGCGAATGAGCGCGACAAGATCGATCGCCGTCAGGCAGAGAAAGAACACGATCGGAAAATGGACAAGCATCGGATGGATGTGCTCGGTCGGAATCATCGTTTCGGCCACTCCTTCGGCATCGCCAGGCTGCGCCGCCGCGCGATCCCCCGCGCCGGCGGCGAATTGCGCTGGTCAGGGGTCGCCGGTCGGCGCGGCAGCCCTTGCCCGAGCCGGGCTGACAGGACGCTGACGGCGGGCGCCGCATGCACCCGGCCTGTCCAACCCGGACAAACCGGCCCTTGTCAGGCCCGCCCCCCTTCGCTATCGCCCGGCCAGTGCATGTCCGGCTGAAAGGCTCTTTCCATGTCGAAGAAAATCGCCGTCCTCGGGGCCGGCGCCAATGGCGCCTCGATCGGCGCCGATCTCGCCCGTGACGGGCTGGATGTCGTGCTCATCGACCAGTGGCCGGAGCATGTCGCCGCCATGCGGGCGAACGGCGCGCGCATCGAGATGCCGGAGGAGACGCTGGTCCAGCCCGTCCGCGCCTTCAATCTCTGCGACGTCTGCACCTTCACGGAAAAGTTCGACGTCGTCCTCATGCTGATGAAGGCCTACGATTCGAAATGGGCGGCGGCGCTCATCGAGCCGTATCTGGCGCCCGACGGGCTCCTCGCCGGCGTGCAGAACGGCATGACCGCCGACACCATCGCCTCGGTCGTCGGGCCGGAGCGGACCATCGGCTGCGTCATCGAGATCTCCTCGATGATGTTCGATCCGGGCATCGTCCAGCGCCATTCGCCGCCGGCCCGCTCGTGGTTCGCTGTCGGTTCGATCCACCCGGCGACGCGCGGCCGCGAGGAGGAGGTGGCGAGCCTCCTTCGCCACTCCGGCTCGGTCGAGATCGTCGACAACATCCGCGCCACGAAATGGATGAAGCTCGTCTCCAACGCCACCACCCTCGTCTCGACGGCGCTCCTCGGCATGCCGATGCATGAGGCGGTGGCCAATCCGGCGATGCGCGAGCTGATGATCCGCTCGGGCCAGGAGGCGCTCGACACCGGCGCCGCCCTCGGCCATCCGGTGCTGCCGATCTTCGGCCTCAAAGCCGACGACATGCGCCAGACCAACCGCCTCGTCGAGACGCTGCTCGACGTGCTCCTTGCCGGCTTCACCCTGCCGACCACCAAGACCACGGTCCTTCAGGACTGGATGAAGGGTCGCCACAGCGAGGTCGACGATCTCAACGGCCTCGTCGCCGCCGAGGCGCAAAAGCTCGGCCGCGCCGCCCCGCTCAACGCCGCCATCGCCGAACTCGCCCACCGCGTCGAGAAGGGCACGCTGAAACCCGGCCCGGCGAATCTTTCGCTGCTCCAGGAGATGGCAGCGCGCTAA
>JBDTLN010000384.1:0-3048 GCA_039934795.1 Bauldia sp.
TCGATCGCGTCCTGGTCGCCGAGCCAGTCGGAGCCCTTGACGGTGTCGTACATGTGCCAGCGCCAGTCGTCCTCGCCCATATTGCCGAGCGAGGCGGCAATGCCGCCCTGCGCCGAGACGGTGTGGCTGCGGGTCGGGAAGACCTTGGTGATGCAGGCGGTCTTGAGGCCGGCCTCGCTGGCGCCGAGGGCGGCGCGGAGCCCCGCCCCGCCGGCGCCGACGACCACCACGTCGAAGGCGTGGTCGGTGATCGGATAGGCCCGGCCGCCGATGTTCGGGGCGCTGGCGCCGTTGCTGCCGTCGGCCATCTCAGGCTCCGAATGCGAGTTTCAGGATCGCCACGACACAAACGGCGCCGACGGCCACCGTGAAGAAGGTGTTGGCGATCAAGAGGACCACTTTCAACCCTTCGCTGCGGACATAGTCCTCGACGACCACCTGCATGCCGATACGCATGTGCACGGTCACCGAAACGACCAGCAGGAGAAGCATCACCGCGACCAGCGGCGAGGACAAGACCGGCAGAACCTCCGCATAGGGCCGGCCGGCGACCGAAACCACGATGATGACGAAGGCGACGACGAGAATGGCGTTGGCCGCGCCGGTGACACGCTGGCGCCAGAAATGCTCCGTGCCGCTGCGCGCCGAGCCGAGGCCGAGGACGCCCCGCATCGGGGTTCGCATCGTCTTGCCGGTCATCCGCGCAAACCCCAGCCGACGATCCACAGGACGATGGTGATCGCCACCGACAGGACGATATTGGCAAGCGCCAGCCGGTCGCGCGCCGGTTTGCCGAGGCCGTAGCCGAAATCCCAGATAAAATGGCGGAGCCCGCCGATCATGTGGTGGATGAGGGCGAAGCTGAAGCCGAAGAGGACGACGAGGCCGATCCACGACCCGAAGATGCCGTTGACGAATGCGAAATACGCCTCGCCGCTCGCCGCCGCCGTCAGCCACCAGGCGAGGAGCAGCATGCCGAAATAAAGCCCGACGCCGGTGACGCGGTGGGCGATGGACATCGCCATGGTCAACGGCCAGCGATAGATCTGGAGGTGTGGGGAGAGCGGGCGATTGGCCCTGGCGCCGGTGTCCGACATCTTGGCTATGGAATTCGCGCGGGGTTCGACGGGCGGATTGGCTGGAGCGGTTCTAGCCTCATTGAAGAGCGCCGTCAAAAACCACGGTCAACCGGTTTCCGCAGGCGCCGCCATCGGCCGCAAGCGATCGCCGCGACCGTCGACGAGGCCGGCAGGAGGCACACAAGGAAGCCGAACTGCTGAAGGACAAAGCCGAAGACGGGGGGCGCCGGCGAGCCGGCTCGTCAGGACGCCCCATGAGGAAAGCCGGCCGCGAGGTTGCTCGCGACCGGCTTGAAGCTGTCGGGCCCAGCGAGGGGGGCGGGGTGCTCGACCCGACCAATCCAATCTAGGGCGGCTGCTTCCGAGCGGCTGTGATCGAGGTCACAAAGACGGCCCGACACGCGCTCACAAGCCCGTGACCGGCGGGCATTGCCAAGCGGTCCGGGCTTCTCTAGCAATCCGCGCGACAACGTGTGCAAAGCCAAAGGCACCGACGGCAATGGCCACCTATCAACTCCTCCTCCTCCCCGGCGACGGCATCGGCCCGGAAGTGATGGCCGCGGTCAGGCGCGTCATCGACTGGATGAACACCCACGGCGCCGACCGGTTCGAGGTCGAGGAGGATCTCGTCGGCGGCTGCGCCTATGACGCGCACGGCAAGGCGATCTCCGAGGCGACGATGAAAAAGGCGCTTGCCGCCGACGCCGTCCTCTTCGGCGCCGTCGGCGGGCCGAAATGGGACAAGGTGCCCTATGACGTGCGGCCGGAAGCCGGGCTCCTCCGGCTGCGGAAGGACCTTGAGCTTTTCGCCAACCTCAGACCCGCGATCTGCTACCCGGCGCTCGCCGACGCCTCCTCGCTGAAGCGCGAACTGGTCGATGGGCTCGACATCCTCATCCTCCGCGAGTTGACCGGCGGCGTCTATTTCGGCGAGCCGAAGGAGATCATCGACCTCGGCAACGGCCAGAAGCGCGGCATCGACACGCAGATCTACGACACCTACGAGATCGAGCGCATCGCCCGCGTCGCCTTCGAGCTGGCCCGCACCCGGCGCGGCAAGGTCACCTCGATGGAAAAGCGCAACGTCATGAAATCGGGCGTGCTGTGGAACGAGGTGGTCACCGAGGTCCACAAGCGCGAATACAAGGACGTGACGCTGGAGCACATGCTCGCCGACGCCGGCGGCATGCAGCTCGTCCGGGCGCCGAAACAGTTCGACGTGATCGTCACCGACAATCTCTTCGGCGACATGCTCTCAGACGTAGCCGCGATGCTGACCGGCTCGCTCGGCATGCTGCCGTCGGCGTCCCTCGGCGCGCCGGACGGCAAGACCGGCAAGCGGAAGGCGCTCTACGAGCCGGTGCATGGCTCGGCGCCGGACATCGCCGGCCGGAACGTCGCCAACCCGATCGCCATGCTGGCGAGCTTCGCCATGGCGCTCCGCTACTCGTTCGCCCATCACGGCCTCGCCCAGATGCTCGATGCGGCGATTGCTGCCGTTCTCGACCGCGGCGTGCGCACCGCCGACATCTGGACCGAGGGCAACGAGAAAGTCGGCACGACCGAGATGACCGCCGCCATCGTCGAGGAACTCAACCGTTCGGCGCACGGCTGATGACCGACGCACCAGCCCTTCCCCCCCGCCGCGTCTACACCAATCCCGGCATCGTCGGGCACCCGACCCTGTCCACCGTCGTCGTCGTGGTGGCAGGCTTCTATGGGGTGTTCGAGCTGGTGCGCGCCTGGCAGCAGAATTTCCAGAGCCAGATGGACATCCTCTTCGGGGTCTTTTTCGTCGGCGGCGGCATCTACGGCTTCAACAAGACCTGGACCGACAATCGCGACACCGTGCTGACCCTCGACGTCGACGACGCGACGCGGCGGGCCGATCTCGCCCTGTGGCGTCCGTTTCAGCCGAAGAAGATCGCGACAAGCCTCGACGCCCTCACCGGCTGGCGGTACCTCGTCA
>JBDTLN010000385.1:0-3039 GCA_039934795.1 Bauldia sp.
ATGGTGCCGACCGAGAGCGCCCCGGCGAGGATGAGGTGCATCTCTCCCCCGAAGGTCGCCTCGCTGCCGACCGGGTCCATGGGAAAGAGCGTAGTCATGGCAAGGCCGGCAAGGCCGGTGAGGAACAGGAGGAGCGGCGCCAGGGGCGAGACACGGGCGCCGCGTTCGACAAAGCCCCGGCGCAGCGACAGGGCGAAGAGGATGATGAGGAGGTTGTAGAGGACGAAGGCGCCATCGACGGCGCGGCGGCTCGGCGCGTCGGGCAGGTTCAGTTCGCTGATGGCGTTGGCGACGTGGCTGTAGCCCGGGGTGAGATTGCCGAACACGACCACCGTCGCCGCGTAGAGGAGCGGCGCCGCCAGGCCGGCAACGATCGGGAGCGTCAGCCGCATCGGACGTTTCGGTTGTCGTTTGCCGCGCGAAGCTCTACGCCTCGGGGCGCCATATTGCCAGACGGACTTGCTCCGGAATGAGATCCTCGATCCCCCGCTTCAGCCTCGACCCGGGCCTTGCCGCCTCGACGCAGGAGATGGCGCGGCTGGGCTTGTCGGATTTGCGGCTGATGGACGATGCACGGTTTCCATGGGTGCTCCTCATTCCGCGGAAAGCCGACGCCACCGAGATCGTCGATCTCGGCACCATCGACCAGAGCCGGCTGATCGCCGAGATCAGCATGGTGTCGAAGGCCATGAAAGCCGCCACGAACTGCGACAAGCTCAACGTGGCGGCAATCGGCAATATGGTGGCGCAGCTTCACATCCATGTCGTCGCCCGGTTCAAGGGCGACGCGGCCTGGCCGAAGCCGGTCTGGGGATTTGGCGCGCCGGTTGCCTATCCTGCGCCGGAGCGGGATAAGCTGGTCGCCCGCCTGCTTGCCGCCCTCCCCTCCTGACCAGAGCCAAACCGGAATATCGATGGCGAACTTCTTCGACGGATCACCGACGCATGAGCCGAGTTCCGGCAATGCCTTCGCCAGAAACCCCATCGACCGGCGAAGCGAGGAGCGGGGCGAAACCTCCATCCCGACCGCTTTCGCCGACCCGGCGGCGCGGCTCTATCTGTTCATCGGCGACAAGGCGGTGCTTAAGGACGGCTCGTCCGATCCGCTCTTTCCGGTCGATGCGGCAGAGGCGCTCAACCTTCGCCACGAAACGCTGATCCTCCTCGGCTGGGCGGCGACCGGGCCACGCCTCGCGGCGACCATCCCGGACGAGACGCCGCTGGAGGTGCGCGGCCTGCGGGCTATCGATCTCCGGGCGCTGGCGGTCGAGGGCCTCGTGCCGCCCGAGCATCTTGGGCCGCTGGCGCAGGGCCGCAGCCTCTCCTACTGGCATGCCCGCCACGGCTTCTGCTCCGTCTGCGGCCAGCCGTCGGTGATGAAATCGGGCGGTTACCGGCGCGACTGCCCGAGCTGCAAGGCCGAGCATTTTCCGCGCACGGATCCAGTGGTGATCATGCTTGCCGTCGACGGCGAGCGGTGCCTCCTCGGCCGCCAGAGCCGCTTCCCGCCGGGCATGTATTCCTGCCTTGCCGGCTTCGTCGAGCCGGGCGAGACGATCGAGGACGCAGTACGGCGCGAGACCTTCGAGGAGGCCGGCATTCGCCTCGGCCGGGTGCGCTACCATTCGAGCCAGCCCTGGCCGTTCCCCGCCTCGCTGATGATCGGCTGCCACGGCGAGGCGCTCAACCGCGACATCGTCCCCGACGAGCGCGAGTTGGAAGACTGCCGCTGGTTCGAGCGCGCCGAGGTCAAGGCGATCCTCGCCGGCACGGAGACCATCAAGGCGCCGCCACCGATCGCCATCGCCAACCGGCTGATCCGGAACTGGGTGGACGCGGTGTAGGCGGGCCAAGCGCTGGCGCGCCTTTGCCCACCCTGCAGTTCCGATTCAGGATGAAGCGCGGCTGAAACCCGAGTTCGTTGAATCGCTTGCGCCAGTCCGCTGAGGGCGGATTGGTCGGCGCCGCCGGGCTCGGCTAGTATCGCCTTCCCTGGGAGGAACGTGCGCATGGCCATCGAAATTTTCTATGTCAGCGGCAGCCCATATTCGTGGCGGGTGATGCTTGCCGCCGAGGTCAAGGGCGTGCCCTACACGGCGCGGCTCCTGTCGCTCAGCAAGCACGAGCACCGCAGCCCCGAATATCTCAAGATGAACCCGCGCGGGCGCACGCCCCTCCTCAAGGACGGCGATTTCGTCGTCACCGAGTCGCTGGCGATGATGGTCTATCTCGACAGCCTGTCGCCGACCAACCCGCTGTTCGGCACCAATCCGAAAGAATCGGCGCGGGTCTGGGAAGCGGTCAGCGAGATCGTCTTCGATTTCGAAAAAGCCGGCCTGCAATTCGCCCAGCCGGTCCTGTTTGGCTCGCCGACGGCGGGCTCGGCCGAGCCGATGAAGGCAGGCGCCGAGAAGCTGCTGGGCGAATTGAAACTGGTCGAGGAGAGGCTTGGAAAGCACGCCTTTCTCGTCGGCGACGGGGTCACCGCGGCCGATGTCGCCGCCTTCCCGCTGGTCATGTTCATGCAGCGCGCAGCCAGCAACGAGATCGCCAGGACCCTCGACCTCGGCATACTGCCGCTGGCGACAAAGTTTCCGAACGTCGCCGCCTGGATCAAGCGCTTCGAGGCGATGCCGTTCTACGACAAGATCTACCCGCCGCACTGGCGGGCGTGAATCAGGCGAGCTGCTTCCGGAACTCGCTCGCCGGGTAGACGCCGAGAATCCGCAGCTCATCGCAGAAGAAAGCGAGTTCCTCCAGCGCCAGCTTCAGCGGACGGTCGTCGGGGTGGCCGTCGACGTCGGCGTAGAATTGGGTGGCGAAGAACTGGCCATCGAGCTGGTACGATTCGAGCTTGCTCATGTTGACGCCGTTGGTAGCGAAGCCGCCCATCGCTTTGTACAGCGCCGCCGGCACGTTGCGGACCCGGAAGACGAAGGTGGTGACGACCGGGCCGTTCTTCGCCCGGGCGCGGATGTCCTTGCTCGACAGGATGATGAAGCGCGTCGTGTTGTGCGCCGCGTCCTCGACGTTCTCCTT
>JBDTLN010000386.1:0-3038 GCA_039934795.1 Bauldia sp.
AAGGCAGTGTCGACATAGTCGTTCGGAATTCCGGGGCCTTCATCGGTGACGCGGAACTCGACCGTATCGCGGTCGCGCGTTGCCGAGACGGAGACGCTGCCGCCGTCGCTGGAGAAGGCGACGGCATTGGAGAGGAGATTGTAGAGAATCTGGCGCAGCCGCTTGCCGTCGGCAACCAGGCTGCCGATGTCGTCGGGGATGTGCGTATCGAGGACAATGTGGGCCTCGTGCACGCGATCCTGCACGCCTTCGATCACCGCCTCGACCGTCTCGGCAATGTCCGTGTCGGCAAGGTCGAGCTCCATGATGCCGGCGTCGACCGTGGCGAGGTCGAGAATGTCGTTGACGATGGCGAGCAGCGCCGCGCTGGAGGTGAGGATATAGCCGGTGTAGTCGCGCTGCTTGGTGTTGAGCGGCCCGACGCCGGAATCGCCGAGCAACTGGGCGAAGCCGATGATGTTGGTGAGCGGCGAGCGCAGCTCGTAGGAGACGTGCTGGATGAAGGCGTTCTTCAGGCTGTCGGCGGCTTCGAGGGCTTCGGCGCGCTCGACGAGGGCGCGCTCGACCTTCACCGAGTCGGTGGCGTCGACGAAGGTCACCATGGTCTGGCCGTCGGGCAGCGGCACCGTGGCGTAGTCGATGACGCGTCCGTCGGCGCGGTCGATGCGGTTGGCGATGCGCGAGCGGCTCTCATCGAGCCCGGCGACGGCAGCGGTGAAGCGCGTCCAGACCGAATCGTCATCGTCCGGGCGACGGCACGCCGTCACGATGGTGGCGACATGCGGCTCTTCCTCGAGCAAACCAGGCGGCAGGCGCCAGATGGCGGCGAAGGCGGGATTGTGCAGGCGCAGCCTGCCGTCCGAGCCGAACACGGCAACGCCTTCGGCAAGATGATCGAGGGTCTCGCCCTGGACATGGATCAGCGAGTTGTACCGGCTTTCGAGATCGAGCCGTTCGGTGACGTTCTCATAGACCCAGGTAACACCGCCCTGCGGATTGGGATTGGCGATGACGCGAAGCGTCTGGCCGTCAGGCAGGTGCCACCAGTATTCGTGGGCCTCGATAGCGCGATAGGCGGCGATGATATCGGCGCGCCACGACCGGAAGTCGGCCTGCTCGGGGAGCTTGCGCGCCACGCGCAGGCGATCGAGGACGCCGCTCTCGTCGGGCCTGGTGGCAAGGAAGGTCGGGTCGAGATCGAACAGGTCGCGATAGGCGGCATTGTAGGAGCGCAGGCGCTGGTCAGGCCCGAAGATCGCCACCGCCGTGGCCAATTGGTCGAGGGTGCGGGCGTTGAAATCGATCTCGCGGCGGAGCGCCGCCTCGGCCGCCTCGATGGCGGTCATGTCGCAGGCGATGCCGGCGCTGCCGCTCGGCGAGACGATATCGGACACCTCGAAGACGCGACGGTTGCCGGCGACGATGGCAGGGAGGCGGCCGGTGAACACCGGCCCCTTGGCGCGCGTGTCGAAGATCAGGCGGCGGCCGTTCTGGTCAAGGAGCTCGAGGCCGCGCTCGACGGCGTCCGCCTCGGTCCTCGCCTCGACGGCGGCGGTGTAGGCGGCATTGACCCAGACCAGCCGCCCGTCGCCGTCGCGGAGCCAGATCGGCATCGGCGCCGAAGACAGCATGGCGCGCATGGCATCGACCTCGGCGGTGAGGAGGTCGAAGCGCGCCTCGACTTCGGCTCGCGCCAGGCGGTCGCCGGAAAGGTCGCGGAAGCGGACGACCGCCGAGGCGCCGACGGTGCGGCCGAGCGCCTCGACGAGCCGGTCGGCGTTGGTGGCAAGAACGAGGGTGAAGGCTTCGCCCCGCTCGCGCAGCCGGGCGACGGCGCGGTCGATGCGGCCGGCGGATTCCGGCTGGAGCCAGGTGCCGAAGGCGAGGAATGCCGAGCGGTCGGATGGCACGCCCGAGCGGGAGGGCAGGGTTCCGGCGACAAGCGGCGCCTCGCCGGCCGGACCCCAGACCACCGTGCGCTGGTCCTCGCGGTTGACCATCGCCTCGGCCCGGTCGGCGGCGGCCTTGAGGCCGGCGATTTCCAGACGAAGACTGCGGTTTTCGATTTCGGCGCGATTGCGGGCGCGCATCAGCGCGATGGCGCTGAGCACGGCGAAGCCGATGGTGCCGATCAGCGCGGCGAGGCCAACGACATGATCGGCATGGATGGAATAACCGAAGAGCGCGATTTCGGCCGGAGCGGCGGCGTTTGCGGGGCTGGAAAACAGGGTCGGCGAGAAGGCGGCTGTCAGGCCGGCAAATCCAATTGCAAACGCCCTGTCATGCTTCCGCACGCAGGCCCCCCTTCCCCGACAATGTGAACGCTTACCTACGCGGATGCCCACAAATGCGCGGGGCCCAAGCTGACGCTTCACGCGAATCACCGCACTCTAGCGGTTCGCCACGGCATCATGAAGGCGGCACAGCGCGGATATCCACGGCCGGCGCACTGCCCGCCGGCAAGTCATGATCGGTTGGCGAAGGTTAAGAAAGTGTTGGCGGGCCAGGGGGAGGCCGGACCCGCCGCAGCGGTTGGCTCAGTACCGGTATTGTTCCGGCTTGAAGGGGCCGGCAGGAGCGACGCCGATGTAGCTTGCCTGCTTGTTGCTGAGCTCGGTCAGCTTGACGCCGATCTTGGCGAGGTGCAGGCGGGCGACCTTTTCGTCGAGCGCCTTCGGCAGCGTATAGACCTCGCGCTTGTAGTGGCCGGGGCGGGTGAAGAGCTCGATCTGCGCCAGCGTCTGGTTGGTGAAGCTCGCCGACATGACGAAGCTCGGGTGGCCCATCGCGTTGCCGAGATTGACCAGGCGCCCTTCCGACAGAAGGATGACGCGCTTGCCGTCGGGGAACTCGATCTCGTCGACCTGCGGCTTGATGTTGTGCCAGCGATAGTTGCGCAGCGCCGAGATCTGAATCTCGGAATCGAAGTGGCCGATGTTGCAGACAATGGCGCGATGCTTCATGGCGCGTATGTGGTCGAGGGTGATGACATCGACATTGCCGGTGGCGGTGACGAAGATATCGGCGCGCGGCGCCGC
>JBDTLN010000387.1:0-3032 GCA_039934795.1 Bauldia sp.
GAACGGCCCGCCATGCTCAATGACACGCGCAAGCTGATGGCGGCCGCGTTCCTGCTTCTAGCACCGCCCGCGAAAGGTGGCTGAAGCCGAGCTACCCGCTCCTATTCCGCCGGCTGGTCCGCTTTCGCCAGTTGCTCCGCGAATTCGAAAAGGCGGAACGTTAACGACCGCCCGGAGGACGGATTGGAAATCCGTCCCATTCTCGCCGATGCGAGGTTCGGCACGCGTTGGACGGTATGGGTGGGCGGCCTGGCGCTGGCGCTGGGCGGCGTATTCCTTGTCCAGTATTCGATCGAGCAAGGGCTGCTCGGACCAGGCGTCCGGGTCTTCCTCGGCGCACTCCTCGCGGCAATCCTGATTGCCGCCGGGGAATGGACGCGGAGGAAGGAACTGACGACGGGCCTCGCCGGCCTGCCCTCTGCCCATGTGCCGAGCATCCTGACGGCGGCGGGAACGGTCGTCGCCTTCGCGACGGTCTTTGTGGCCTATGCGTTTTACGGCTTCCTTGGCTCCGGAGCCGCCTTCATCCTGCTGGCGCTCGTGGCGCTGGCGACGCTCGCCGCCGCCCTGATCCACGGACCTGCCCTTGCCGGTCTCGGCATGGTTTCCGGCTATGTCACACCGCTTCTCGTATCGTCCGACGTGCCCGACTACTGGGCTCTGACGCTCTACCTGATAGTCCTCACCGCCGCCTCACTGGCGCTGGCAAGCGCGCGCCGCTGGCTCTGGCTGGCGGTCGCAGCGATCGTTCTGGACGTGGCGTGGTCACTCCTCATCGCCGCCGAGCCGGAGGCATTCCTCTGGGCCCCGATGGCCAACGCCATCGCCGGGTTCGTGCTGGTCGCCGCGTTCGTGGTCGCGGGACTTCTTTTCGGTCCGGACGCGGCGCCGGGCAAGGTCGACGGCGTCTCGTCCGGCGCGCTCATGGCGTATGTGGCGCTCGCCGGTGTCGTCGTTGTCTCGCGCGGCCACGATGGCGGCATGCTGTTCGCCTTCACGCTGCTGGTCGCTGCGACGATCGCCATTGCGTGGCGGACCGAGGCGGCGACGGCAGCCGCGCCGGGTGCAGCGATCGTCAGCGTCCTTGTGATCGCCGGCTGGGCCTTCGCTTTCGACTTGCCGAGCGGGCTTCGCTCAGGGGGACCCGGAGTAGGGCCGACGCTCGATCCACGGCTGTCGTGGAACGGTGCTGCGCTCGGCTTTGGCGCGCTCCTCGCCGCGCTGTTTGCCGGCAGCGGTTTTGCCGCGCAGGGACGGTCGGAGAGACCACAGCCCGCGCTCCTCTGGGCGGCATCCGCCGCGGCAACGCCGCCGGCCATCCTGGCCGCGATCTACTACCGGCTCGCCGACATGGAACGGTCATTGCCGCTGGCACTGGTGGCACTTGTCATTGCGGGCCTGTTCGCAGCCGCGACCGACCGGCTGGCCCGGGGCCCTGCCCGGCCGGGAACCGCAGCGGCGACGGCGATCTTCGCCACCGGCAGCGTCGTGTCGCTGGCACTGGCGCTCACTTTCGCGCTGGAAAGAGCCTGGCTCAGTGTCGGCTTCGCGCTGATGGCAGCAGGCATTGCCTATGTGTTCGAGAAACGTCGCCTGGCGGTGCTGCCTTGGCTGGCGGCCGGGGCCGCGGTGCTGGCGATCCTCCGCGCCCTTTGGGAGGCACCGTTCGTCACGGGAGTCGTCTGGTCTGGCGTCATCTTCAACTGGCTTGTCGTTGCTTATGGGATTCCGGCGGTGGCCCTCTGGCTCTGCGGCTGGTTGTTGCGGCGGCGATCAAGCCAGGTGCCGTCCGCCATTGCCGACGGCGCGGCGATCCTGTTCACGGCGGCGTTCGTGTTTCTCGAGATCCACCACTTCATGCAAGGCGGCACGCTCAGCGACATGCGGGTCGGCTTCGCCGAACTGTGCGTCCTGGTCGTGGCCGGGCTGGCGCTGACGATCGCGCTGGAGCTGGTCTGGCAGCGAACCCGATCCGTCGCTCACGACATCGGTGGGCTCGCCGTCGGCGGCTTGACCCTGGCGGCGATCGGCCGGCTGGCCGTGCTGGAGAACCCCTGGCTCTGGTCCGTCGATGTTGGCGGGCCGATCTTCAACCTGATCCTGATCGGCTACGGAATTCCGGCGTTGCTGCTGGCGATCCTCGGGCTGACGACACGAGAGGCGCGGCCCCCCTGGTATCGGTGGATCGTCTCGGTGACGACAGTAGCGGTGGCGCTGCTCTACCTGACCCTTGAGACGCGCCGGCTCTTCCACGGACCGGAGATGGCTACAGGGCCGGTGTTCGATGCCGAACAGTACAGCTACTCGGCCGTGTGGCTCGCCTTTGGCGTCATTGTTCTCCTCGCCGGCGTCTTGCTGAGGTCGCAGCCGGTGAGGCTCGCGTCGGCGGCGGTGATCGTCCTGACGATCGCCAAGGTCTTTCTTGTCGACCTCGCCGGCCTGACCGGCGTGTTCAGGGCACTTTCCTTCATCGTCCTCGGCCTGGTGCTGGTCGCCATCGGATGGCTTTATCAGCGGCTCCTGTTCCCGCGACCGCCGGCCGCCCCTAAGCCGCCGTCTGCGCCCGCCACAGCCCCATAAACCGTTGTCCGGCCGATCAAAATTCAAATGATGGATTTTTGAGGGATTCGGCTCCCGACTATTGCGCCGCGCAAAGCGGTTCCGCTAGGTAAGCGCCGCAAGACGGAGCGGGCGAGCGGGGGTCTCGGCAGATGGCGAATTGGGTGTACGGCTTCGGCGATGGCCGGGCCGAGGGGCGTGCCGACATGCGCGACCTTCTCGGCGGCAAGGGCGCCAACCTCGCCGAAATGTCGAATCTCGGATTGCCGGTGCCACCCGGTTTCACCATCACGACGGAAGTCTGCACACATTTCTATGCCAACGACCGGAGCTACCCTGGCGCGTTACGGGACGAGGTCGAGGGGGCGTTGGTCGCCGTGGAAGCCTTGACGAGCCGCAAGTTCGGCGACGCCGCCAATCCGCTGCTCGTCTCGGTGCGCTCCGGCGCGCGCGATTCCATGCCCGGCATGATG
>JBDTLN010000388.1:0-3024 GCA_039934795.1 Bauldia sp.
GGAGGTCTCGCCCGACATCGGCGACGACCTCGATCTGCTGGGCCTCGGCCTGGGTGCCGACGACGCGGATCGACTCCTCGACAATGCCGTCGAGCACCAGCTCCTCGAGGTTTAGGGTCATCCGGCCCGCCTCGATACGCGACATGTCGAGGACATCGTTGATGACGCCGAGGAGGTAGGTGCCGCTGTCGTGGATGTCCTGGCAGTACTCGTGGTACTTCGCCGAGCCGAGCGGCCCGAACATGCCTGACTGCATGATCTCCGAGAAGCCGATGACCGCGTTGAGGGGCGTTCGCAACTCGTGGCTGATATTGGCGAGGAACTCCGACTTGGTGCGGTTGGCCTCCTCGGCCCGGTCCTTTTCCTCGGCATATTTCTCTGCCAGATCGATCATCTGCTGCGCCTGCAGCTCCAGTTTCTGGCGGGACTGACGGAGGTCGGCGATGGTCGCCATCAGGCGGCGCTCGCCATCGATCAGCTTGCCCTCGTGGCGCTTGAGCTGGGTAATGTCGGTGCCCACCGAGACGAAACCGCCGTCCTTGGTGCGGCGCTCGTTGATCTGCAGCCAGCGGCCATCCTCGAGCTGCAGCTCGAAGCTGCGCGCGCCTTCCTCCATGCGGCCGTCGGTGACGACCTGGCTGTGGACAAGGGGTTTGCGGCCGGCGGCGATGACTTCGGCATAGGGCGTGCCGGAGATGGTCGCGGCGTCGGGGATGCCGTGCAGCTGCTGGTACTTGGAATTGCACATCACGAGGCGGTTCTCGGCGTCCCAGAGGACGAAGGCCTCGGAAATGGTCTCGATGGCGTCGCGGAGGCGTATGTCGGCGGTCTTGGAGCGCTCGACGAGCCGCATCTGCTCGGTGACGTCGACGGCGATGCCGATGAGATGCGGTTCGTCGCTCAGCCGGTCGACCAGCTCGGCGCGGGCCCGCAGCCACACCCAGTGGCCCTCGGAATGCTGCATGCGGAAGACCCGGTCGACGGTCGACTCGCCGGCCTCGAACAGGGATTCGACAAGGGCCATGAGGTCGCCGTCGTCGGGATGGACGAGGCGGTTGACCTCGCCGAAGCCGAGAAGGGCGTCGCGCGGCTCTATGCCGATAATCTCGAACATCGAGCGCGACCAGAACATGCGTCCGCGCGCGAGATCCCAGTCCCACAGCCCCGAACGGCCGCGCATCAGAGCCGTCTCGAACCGGCCCTGCGTCTCGCCGTAGATGCGGTCGGCCTCGTTGGCGCGGCTCGACTGAGCGAAGTAGCCGTAGAGGATGACGAGGAGAATGGCGCTCGTGCCGATGAAGATCGTGACGTTGAGCGAGACGTCGGCGCGCCAGGCGTCGAAGACGTGGCTGGTCGGCTGGACGATCGCCACCGATCCCGGGCCGCCGTCGATGGCGTGGACCGTCGCGAACGCCCGCGTCGCGTCGGCAAGCTCGATGACCAGAACTCCGGCGCGCTCGCCGAACGTGGTGAGCGGCTGCGTTTCGCCAAGAATGTTGGTGAGCGGTACTTCTTCTTCTTCGGGCGCGCGCGGCGCCGTGGCTATGACGGTGCCGGCGGCGTCGGTGATGTAGATGCGCCGGCCCTCGGCCGTTGCGCCGGCTGGCAGCGCATCGGCAAGGGCGTTGAGGAGCCGCCCGCGCACCATCGGCTCGGCAGTCTCGCTGTGGGTGCCAAGGGTGCTGGCAAGCACCGTGGCGACCATCGACATAGTGGCGCGCGCGATGTGCTCGCGCTCCTGCTTGAGCTGGTAGAGCTCGACGAAACGGGCGAGGCCGACAATGATCAGAAAGATGGCGATGAGAATGGGGATCAGGCGGCGGAGATAGGGTTCGGCCGCCAGAAGCTGGTGGTAGGCCGGCCGGGCCAGCATTTTCGCGTGGCCTGAAATGTCGCTCTTCTGCCGGAACCCTAGTCCGGAAAAAAGCACGCGTTTAGCGATAGACGGGCCAGCCGTCTCCGCTCTCGCCATGCGAGTCCCCTCGATTTCGCCGCATCAGTCCGGGGAACGCAACGCCCGAATCACCTGCATTTGAATCGACGCGAATCGGCTTGGCAAGAGTCGGTAAGGAATTATTTACCAGTTCGAAATGCCAAGGCGGCTCGGGCAGAGAATGACCCTGCTGCCTGCTCCTGGCCGATCACGCCAGTGTTCGCGTGATGATGTCGCGTGTGTCGGGAGACAGTTCCGGCACCGCGGCGATTTGCTTCAATGCCTGTTCGGCGCGGGCGCGGCGTCCCGACTCAAGGGCCCGCCACGATCGGAAGCTGATCAGCAGGCGTGCGGCAACCTGCGGGTTGCGCCCGTCGAGATCGGCGACGAAGGAGGCAAGGAACTCGTAGCCGGCGCCATCGGCACGGTTGAACTGCGTCTGGTTGGCGCTGGCGAAGGCGCCGACAAGGGCGCGGATGCGGTTGGGGTTGGACAGCGAGAAATCCGGATCGCCAAGTAGGGAACGGACCCGATCGAGCGTCTCCAGCGCGGGGACGGTTGCTTCCAGCGCCAGCCACTTGTCGAGGACGAGGGCGTCGCCGCGATAGCGATCGTGAAATGCCGCCAGGGCCGGAATTCTCTGGGGAAGGGCTGCGGCGCTGAGGATCGACAAGGCCGCGAGGCGGTCGGTCATGTTGTCGGCAGCTTCGAAGCGATGGACGACCCGCTCGATCGCCGCCGGGTCGCGGTTGCCCGCCATCAGGTCGAGGGTGGTGTTGGCGAGGGCACGCCGGCCGGCCGCCGTCGAGTCCGGCGAGAAAGGCCGCGCCACCGCGTAGCGTTTGTGAACGTCGGCGAGCGTGTCGCCGATACGGTTGGCGAGCGCCAGGCGCACCCCGTTCCGCGCCGCCGCTATGGCGTCCGGGTCGACATCGCGGCCAACCTCGCGGGCGATGTCTGCCTCGCCGGGAAGCTGCAGGACCTGCGCCCGGAACGCCGCGTCGAGCGCCTCGATCTCGGCGATGTCGCCGAGCGCGTCGAGAAACGCGTGATCGGGCGGCAGGGTCTCGCCGCGCCGCGCCGCCGCGGTG
>JBDTLN010000389.1:0-3021 GCA_039934795.1 Bauldia sp.
CGTCCGCATCGACGGGTCGACCCGCGGCCTCGCCTTCGCCCTCGACGTGACGCCGCGCTATTGCGCCGCCGATCCGTTCGAAGGCGGCAAGCAGGCGGTCGCCGAATGCTGGCGCAATCTCACCGCGGTCGGCGCCGAGCCCCTCGCCGTCACCGATAATCTCAATTTCGGCAATCCCGAGCGCCCGGAAATCATGGGCGAGCTGGTCGGCGCCATCAAGGGCATCTCGGAAGCCTGTCGCGCCCTCGCCTTCCCCGTCGTCTCGGGCAATGTGTCGCTCTACAACGAGACCATGGGCACGGCGATCCCGCCGACCCCGGCGATCGGCGGCGTCGGTCTCCTTCCCGATATTTCGGCGATGGCGACGATCCCGTTCAAGGCCGAGGGCGAGATCATCCTCCTTGCCGGCGCGCCGGCCGAATGGGGCACCCATCTCGGCCGGTCAATCTGGCTCCGTGAGATTCTCGGCCGCGAGGACGGGCCGCCGCCGCCGGTCGACCTTGCCCATGAGAAACGCGTCGGCGATTTCGTCCGCGCCCTCATCGCCGAGCGAAAGGTTACTGCGGTCCACGACTGCTCCGATGGTGGCCTCGCCATCGCTCTCGCCGAAATGGCGATGGCTTCGGGCATCGGCGCGACGACCACCCAGCTCAACGACGTCTCGCCCCTCGCGACGTTCTTCGGCGAGGATCAGGGCCGCTACGTGCTGACCGCCAGCCGCCACGACCTCGATTCGCTTCACCAGCGCGCCAAGGCCGCCGGCATTTTCATGCCCTGGATCGGCAGCACCGGCGGCGCTCTGTTGCAGCTTGGCGAGGTGATTTCCATATCAGTTGCAAAGCTCAAGGAAGCGCACGAAAATTGGTTTCCGGCTTTCATGACCGGCGCCCTTTGAGCGCCGGCAAACCCAAGGTGACAACCATGGCGATGAACGCGGGAGATCGAATCGCTGATAAAACAGTCGCTTCCCGATGCCACGGTGACCATCCGCGATCTCGCCGGCGACGGCGACCACTATGCCGCGGAGGTCGTGTCCGCCGCCTTCAAGGGCAAGAGCCGCGTCCAGCAGCACCAGATGGTCTATAACGCCCTGAAGGGAAACATGGGCGGCGCCCTTCACGCCCTGGCATTGCAGACAAGCGCCCCGGACTGAAAAGGCTTTCCTTGACGGCCGGGCCTTTCAGGACGAAATAAGCGGCAGACAGGCGGGACTTGGCCCCGCCGGAACCGACAAAAGGCAAGGACGATGAGCGATATCGCCACCTGGATCGAAAGTGAAGTGAAGTCGAACGACGTGCTCCTCTTCATGAAGGGCACGCCAACTTTTCCCCAATGCGGCTTCTCCAGCCAGGTCGTCCAGATTCTCGACTATCTCGGCGTCGACTACAAAGGCGTCAACGTCCTCGAGAACGCCGAGATCCGCCAGGGCGTCAAGGAATACTCGAACTGGCCGACCATCCCGCAGCTCTACGTCAAGGGCGAATTTGTCGGCGGCTGCGATATCATCCGCGAAATGTTCCAGGAAGGCGAGTTGAAGACGTTCCTCGCCGACAAGGGCCTTGCCGTCGCTGAGACCACCGCCTGATCCCTCCGGCACGCGCCAAAACAAAAGGCCGCCGAAAGGCGGCCTTTTCGATTCCGGGATCCGTGCCTCGCGTTCAGCGCGAGTAGAACTCGACGACGAGGTGCGGTTCCATCTGCACCGGATAGGGCACGTCGGCGAACGCCGGACGGCGCACGAACGTCGCGGTCATCTTGCCGTGGTCGGCGTCGATGTAGTCGGGAATGTCGCGCTCCTTGGTCTGGCTGGCGACGAGCACCAGTTCCAGGTTCCGTGACGATTCCTTCACCGAGATCAGGTCGCCGGGCTTGCAGCGGTAGCTCGGGATGTTGACCCGCTTGCCGTTGATCAGCACATGGCCGTGATTGACGAACTGGCGCGCCGCGAAAACGGTCGGCACGAAGTTGGCGCGATAGACGATGGCGTCGAGGCGGCTCTCGAGGAGGCCGACCAGATGCTCCGAGGTATCGCCGGTCCGGCGGATCGCCTCATAGTAGATATTCTTGAACTGCTTCTCGGAGATGTTGCCGTAATAGCCCTTGAGTTTCTGCTTGGCGCGCAGCTGCACGCCGAAATCCGAGAGTTTCTGCTTCCGCCGCTGGCCGTGCTGGCCGGGCCCGTATTCGCGATTGTTGACCGGGCTCTTTGGCCGGCCCCAGATATTCTGACCGTGGCGGCGGTCTATCTTGTGCTTCGCCTGTGCGCGCTTTGTCATCCCAAGTCCTTGTTTCGTCGTGGGTTTGCGCCCTCCTTTGCCGGCCCGCAGGAGGGAGCCGGCCGACAGGAAGAGAGGCAAGCGCGCATCTCTTCCGCGGGTCGCATGAAATGCCGCGCGGGCCACAAAGGCCCGCGAGACGCGCGCTACATAGCGGCGCGACGGCGCCGCTGTCAAACTACATCGTCTTCATTGGCTTGGGGTGCATCGGCTTCATCGGCTTCATCGGGTGGTGGTGCGAGATGCGCTGGCACACCCAATGCCACTTGCCGTGCCACTTGACCTTGTGCGGCGCAAAGCCGCGCTTGCAGACAAGGGCGTGGGGGTGGTGCGGCTTTTTCATCATCATGGCGGCTGCGGATGCGTCGCCGGCAAGGCCAAACGATCCGAGGGCAATGCCGGCGGCGGTGGCGCCGACGAGCAAGGTCTTGATGGACATCGAGGAACTCCGTGGGGTGGTGAGGGGGGCGACTTACGCGACCCACGGATTGCAACACCCCCGCGTAACCCGGGTGTTTCAGGAAGGAGCGGATTTGTAACGGTTCGGTACAGAGCGCAGGTTCAAAGGCTGCGGGAGGCGCTGCCGCCTAGTTTGCGACCTTGACGCCCGGGGTGGCGCCGGCCATCCGGCCGATAGCGTTCAGTTCGCCGTGCAAGGCCATGCGATCGAGCGAGGCCAACGGGAGCGCAACAAAGATCAGGATGCGCTGGTGCAGCATCCGATAGGTCTCGTCAAACGCTACGG
>JBDTLN010000390.1:0-3017 GCA_039934795.1 Bauldia sp.
GCACGCTCCTTTCCGCTGGCCAGCGCCAGCGCATCGCGCTCGCCCGTGCTTTCTACGGCGAGCCCTTCCTCGTCGTTCTCGACGAGCCCAATTCCAACCTCGACAACGACGGCGAGCTGGCCCTCGAAGCCGCCGTTCGCGCGGCGAAAGGGCGCGGCGCCATCGTCGTCGTCGTCGCCCACCGTCCCGCCGCGCTCGCCGCCTGCGATACGCTCCTCGTCATCGCCAACGGCGCCCAGCAGGCCTTCGGCCCGAAGGATGAGGTGCTGCGGCGCGTCACCGCGCGCCCGGCACCGCCCCCCGCCGCCGCCAGTTTGCGCGTCGTCGGCGAAGCCGGAGGCGCCTGATGGCGGCGTTCCACAGCGATCCGCGCCCCGCCATCCGGCGGCTCAATATCGTCGCCATGGCGACCATCGCCGTCCTCATCGGCGCCATTGGCGGCTGGGCGGCGACCAGCAACCTTGCCGGCGCCGTCATCGCCCGCGGCACGCTTGTCGTCGAATCGAGCGTCAAGCGCGTCCAGCACCCGACCGGCGGCACCATCGGCGAGATCCTCGTCGAGGAAGGAAGGAGCGTCGCTGCCGGCGACGTCCTCATCCGCCTTGATGAGACGATGCCCCGCGCCAACCTCAACATCGTCCGCGCCGAGTTCGACACCCAGCTCATCCGCCAGGCGCGCCTCATGGCCGAGCGCGACGACGCCACCGACATCGTCGTCCCGCCGAGCCTCGCCGCCCGCGCCGAAGAGCCGGAGATCGCCACGGCCTTCGCCAGCGAGCAGAAGCTCTTTCAGTCGCGCCGCGCCACGGTCGCTGGGCAGCACGCCCAGCTTGCCGAGCAGGTCGACCAGCTCAAGGAACAGATCGGCGGGCTCGAGGCGCAACGGACGGCCAAGGAAAGCGAACTGAGGCTGCTGGCGCAGGAGTTCGCCGGCGTCGAGGCTCTTTTTGCAAAGCAGCTCACCACCCGCGAGCGCATGACGGCGCTGGAACGAAGCCGCGCCAGCATCGAAGGCGAGCGCGGCCAGATCGTTGCGGAGATCGCCGCCGCCCGCGGCAAGATCAGCGAGACCGAACTGCAAAGCCTCCAGATCGACAAGGCGTTCCGAACCGAAGCGCTGAACGACCTCCGCGACGCCGAAACCCGCATCGCCGCGGCGAGCGAGCGCACCACGGCCGCCGAGGACCAGCTCCGCCGTATCGATATCCGCGCTCCGCAGGCCGGCACCGTCCACGGCCTCGCCGTCCACACCGTCGGTGGCGTCATCGGGCCCGGCGAGACGATCATGATGATCGTGCCGAGCGCCGACTCGCTTGTCATCGACGCCATGGTGGCGCCGCAGGATGTCGACCAGATAACTGTCGGCGCCGAGGCGTCGGTCCGCATCATGTCGGGCAACACTCGCGTCACCCCGGTCGTCAAGGCGCGTATCGTCCGCGTCTCGCCCGACCTGTTGCAAAACCCCGAGACCAAAAATCCCGGCTATCTCGTCCGCGCCGCCTTCGACAAGGGCGCGCTCGGCGAACTCGGCGACCTCCACGTCCTCGCCGGCATGCCGGTGGAACTGTTCGTCGCCACTGGCGAGCGCACCCCCCTCGGCTACCTCCTCCGCCCCCTCGGCGAACAGATCGCGCATACTTTCCGGGAGCGGTAGACCCCGCTCCGCGATCTGCGGTGGAAAGGGGGTCGCCGACACCTGATGCCCGCGACGCTGGGAGGCTGTTGTCGGTCACGCAAATCGCCGTGGACAGCTCGGGCCGGGCATAGCCTTTGGTTGCGCGATCTGCGAGCAACGTCGTTCGGGGTTGCAATTTCGCCAGGAGAACCGGGCGAAGGCGATTGTCGTGTGCCTCGCCTGGTGTGAGGCCAAGGCGCACCGGCAGACCATCGGCGTCCACGACCGCGTAAGTCTTGCTGGTCAGTCCGCCTCGTGAACGACCCATGTGTTGCTCGCGATACAGGCACCGTGCTGGTGCACGCGCACAACTGACGTATCGATCATCTGCACCGCCGCGTCATGAGCACTGGCGAGGGCATTCATGATCCGATCCCGGACGCCGGCCCGGCGCCAACGAACTAAGCGATTGTAGCAGGTAGTATGAGGACCGAAGCTCCGGCAGATCGCGCCGCGGCGCACCTGATCGCAAGACCCAGAAAATGCCGTTGAAGTCGAAGTACCTGGAGTTCTTCCCCATTCGAGCAATTCTGGTGCACAATTCGTGTATGACTGAAGAAGGCTTCAGGTTCGGGCCGTTCCGACTCGACGTTGCTCGCGGAACATTGCTGCGAAACGGCGCTCCCATTGCCATCAGCAGCCGCGCGTTGGCGCTTCTCCACGCCCTGCTTGAGGCAGATGGCGGAGTTGTCACCAAGTCGCAGCTGATGGATGCCGGTTGGCCAAACGCCACAGTCGAGGAGAGCAACCTCACCGTTCAGATTGCGGCGCTACGCAAGTGCCTCACTTCGTTATCGGGCAGCGAAGACTGGATCGCAACGGTGCCGCGGGTTGGCTATCGGCTGGTGCGTTCTGAAACGGCGACGGCCTCGCCTAAGGTCGATGTGTCGCCAATGATGACGGCTACTGGAAAGCCGTCGATCGCCGTTCTCCCCTTCGTAAACATGAGCAGCGACCCCGAGCAGGATTACTTCGCCGCCGGGATCGCTGAAGATCTGATCACTGACCTATCAAAGGTCCGGGGGCTCGTCGTAATCGCCCGCAACTCCTCGTTCGCGTATTCCGGCAAGCCTGCGGATGTGCGGACCATCGCGAAGGAGCTCGGCGTCCGCTACGTCGTGGAAGGAAGCGTGCGCCGGGCCGCCGATCGCGTGCGAATCAATGCTGTACTGATCGACGCGAACGACAACAGCCACCTGTGGGCCGACCGTTTCGATCGCGACCTTTTGGACATCTTCGCCCTTCAGGACGAAGTTGTGGAGAAGATAGTCAATGCGCTGGCGGACGTTCTCCCTTCAACCCGCGCAACCACTTTGCGCCAGCGGCCAGCCAATATCGAGGC
>JBDTLN010000391.1:0-3008 GCA_039934795.1 Bauldia sp.
CGCAGCGGCCAGCGACTCGGCCGAGGCCGACTCAGTGACCAATAGCGCCGCCGCGACGGCAATCGCCATCGTCCCCAGCAGGCGACTACGCAATCCCACCCTCAGTACCTCGCCGCTACCCCGCGCCGCCGATGTCCGGCGCGCCGCACTGACCTCTAGCAATGTAGACGCCAAGTCCGGGCGGTGAAACCCCTTGGGGTCTAACGACCGGTGGAAAAAGGCGTTTTGCGGCGCAGATACAACAGCAACTGTTTGACCCGAACTTCTCGTGCAAACGGGTGACGGAACAAAAGTCGGAGTGCCCGGTTTATGGGCATCCCCTCACGGGGCTGTGACTTAACCTTGGAGGTTCCGATGGGCCGCGCCGCTCTTCTTTGGCTGCTGGGAATACCGATTCCGATCATCATTCTGCTTGCGCTCTTTTTCCACTAGCAAAGGGCACCAGCATGTCGGTCCGTGAAACGGAAATAATCGCGCTTGGCGCCGGGGAAACGCCCGTCTCCAGCGTCTCCTGGGCTGCGGTCATCGCCGGCGCGCTCGCCGCGGTCTCGATCAGCCTTATCCTGATGCTCGTAGGCTCCGGACTCGGCCTTGCCGTTGTCTCGCCCTGGTCGGGCGCCGGGGCAACGGCAACGACCGTGGCCATCTCCGGGGTCGTCTGGCTGGTGGTCGTCCAGTGGCTGTCTTCGGCCACCGGCGGCTACATGGCCGGCCGTCTCCGCAAGCGCTGGACGGACATTTCGGGCGACGAAGTCACCTTTCGCGACACCGCCCACGGATTCCTCGCCTGGGCGCTTGCGACGATCATCGTGGCGGGCCTGCTCACATCGGCGGTCTCGGCGATCACCGGCACGGCCGTGCAGACAGTCGCAACCGTCGGTGCCGGGGCAGTCCAGGGCGCCGCGCAAGCGGCCACCGGCGGCATCGGCGATCCTACCGCCTACTTCGTCGATACGCTTTTCCGCAAGCCCGCGAGCTCGCCGACAGCAGCGGCGGCTCCGGCTTCTACCGACGCGGCACAGACGGCGTCTCCGGTGAGCACGGCGGCTGGCGAGGCGACGGCGGCATCCTCCACGGGATCAGCTGGCTCGGTTGCCACAGCGGGGCAAGCCGGTGGCGACGTGCGGGCAGAGGCCGGGCGGATTCTTGTTGCCGGGCTTGCCGAGAATGAAATTCCGGCGGCCGACAAGGCCTATCTCGGGCAGCTCGTTGCCACCGAGACCGGCCTCGCGCCCGCCGACGCCGAGCAGCGGGTGAACGACGTGCTTACGCAGGTCGACGCTGCCAAGGCGAAGGCCAAGGAGGCCGCCGACAAGGCCCGCAAGGCCAGCGCGACGCTGGCAATCCTGATGGCGCTGGCGCTGGTTATCGGCGCTTTCATCGCCAGCGTTGCCGCCGCTCTCGGCGGCAGCCAGCGCGACGCGATCTAGCGCTTCAGAAAACGAAGGCCTTCGGCTTCTCAAATCCCGGCAATCTCGGGACATGGGCGTCGAAGGCCTTCCTTGCCCCGACATCGCCGTCGGTCTTCGTGAAAACCGTTGCCGACGCGGCGCGGCCATAGCCGACCACGGCGACCAGTCGCCCGCCTTCGGCAAGCTGCGCAAACAACGCTTCGGGGACGACCTCCACGGACCCCTCGAGCACAATCACATCGTAGGGGGCGCCGTTGGTGTCGCCCGCTTCGAGCGGTCCTTCTTCTACCCCGACATTAGCTGCTCCCAGATCGCGAAGCAGGCGGACCGCTTCGGCAGCGAGGGATTCGTCGCTGTCGAGCGCCACGACGCGATCGGCAAGCCGGGCAAGAACGGCCGCCGTGTAGCCGGTGCCGCAACCGACATCGAGGACGGCATCGGTGGATGCGATCCCCGCAGCCTGAAGGAGACGCGCGAATGGCGCGGGTTCCATGAGATACCGCGCTGGCGCGCCATCCACAGCCGCCTTGATCAGGAGATCCTCGTCGATATAGGCAAGCGGCTTCAGCCGATCGGGCACGAACAATTCCCGGGGCACGTCACCCATCGCCGCCAGGATGCCGTAGTCGGTCACATCTTCGGTGCGCAACTGCGAGTCGACCATCCTGACCCGCGCATCGGCATAATCTGACATCTGGGCTTTCCCCGCTTCCCGTCCGGGCGAATTCCATACCGGCCGCGCGGACAAGTGACAAGAAGAGCGGCGACGCGCTTGCGGCCCGCCACTTATGCCGATAGGAACGGCCGCCACATTAAGGATGACCGGCACAAAAACGCGGCCGGGCTGCCTTCACGGGTTGCTCAAGGTTTCGTGATCACAGTACATCTGACGGCAATGGCCTCGTGGCGGAGTGGTTACGCAGAGGACTGCAAATCCTTGCACCCCGGTTCGATTCCGGGCGAGGCCTCCACCCTTCCTACCCACGATCAGGCTGCCGACGACGGAATCACCATCGTGAGCCCCGTGACCCGTCCTTCGGCACCCGCCGTCCTGGCCGCGGGTTCTCGCTTCTCCGCTTAACAAGGAGTAAACGAGCGGGCTGTCCCGGTCCAAGGCGCGTCGATCAACCTGATGACCATCCGGCCTCTCCCCCTGCTCTTTGTTATCCCCGCGGCAGCCGGGATTCAGGTGGCGAACGCGTCTTGATCGCTCTCAACCATTTCTGGATTCTGGCGGCCGCAATGGTCCTCGACGGGGTCGTGGGCGACCCGGATTTCTTCTGGCGGCGCGTGCCCCACCCGGTCGCGCTCATCGGCCGGCTCATCTCGGCTTTCGACACCCGTCTCAATCGGCGGACCATCTCCCCGGTGGCGGCGCGCATCATCGGCGGGCTCGGGCTTGTCGTCCTCGTCGCCATTGCCGCCGCAGTCGGCTACGGGCTCGAATATGCCTTCGCCCGGATCCCCTATGGGTGGGTCGGCACGGTTGTCGTCGTTGCCATCCTCCTCGCCGCACGGAGCCTCTACGATCACGTCCGGGCGGTTGCGGTCGCCTTCGGCAAGGGCGGCCTCGACGCGGCGCGGACGGCGGTTTCC
>JBDTLN010000392.1:0-3007 GCA_039934795.1 Bauldia sp.
GCGAGGTGAAGTCGAGGACGCCTTCGGCCTTGGCAAATACCGGCAGCGGGTCATCGCTGAGCTTGATGCCGTTCGGACCGAGACCGGCGAGTTCGCCGGCATCGCGGCCGAGTTCGGCGACGCCCGGCCGTTCGAGGGCGCCGGCGAGCGTCACGCCCGGCGTCTCCGCGATGACGCGGATCAGCGTTCGCCCCATCCGGCCGGCAGCGCCGGTGACGATCAGGCCCATGTCGCTCATGACGGAAGTTGCTCCATCGCCGCTCTATAGCAGGCAGCGCCGCAATCGCTAAGGCTGCGGCCCGTCGTAGCCTTCGACGATGACGTGGTCGATCTCGACGCCGTCGCTCCGTGCAGCGATTGCGCGCTGGTATTCGGGCGAGTGGTAGCAGTCCTTTGCCGCTTGATAGCTTGGGAACTCGATGACGATCTGGCGCGGATGCGGGTCGCCGCCGGCCGGGGTCTCGAAGGCGCCGCCGCGGACGAGAAAGCGGCCGCCGTATTTATGGAAAGCCTCGCCGTTGATCGCCCGGTAGGCGTCGTATTTCGCCTGGTCGGTGATGGTCAGTGAAGCGACCCAGTAGCCTTTGGCCATGACTTTTTCCTTCTACATGACGAGCGGCAGGGCTTCGGCGATCTCATGCTGGATCGCATCCGCCGCCGATTTCGGATCCGCCGCCACGATGATCGGCCGGCCGACGACGAGATAGTCCGCCCCCGCGTGGATCGCCGCGGCCGGCGTGGCGATGCGCTTCTGGTCGCCGGCCTCGCTCCCCGCCGGCCGGATGCCCGGCGTGACGATGGCAACCTTCGGCCCGGCGATGTGGCGTACCGCCGCCGCCTCGGCGGGCGAGGCGACGATGCCGTCCATGCCGGCGGCAACGGCATCGCGGGCGCGATGCGCGACAAGGGCCGGGGCCTTCTCGGCGTAGCCCGCGTCCTGCAGGTCGTGGTCGTCCATGGAGGTCAGCACCGTGACCCCGAGCAGGCGAAGCGGCGCGTCGCCGCGTGCCGCGATGGCGGCGCGCATCGCCTTCGGATAGGCGTGAATCGTGGCGAAGGTGACGCCCATGGCGGCGATGCTTTGCACCGCCCCTTCGACCGTGTTGTCGATGTCGAGAAGCTTGACGTCGAGGAAAACGAGCTTGCCGGAGTCGACAAGTCCGCGGGCGAAATCAAGGCCGCCGGCGAAGATGAGCTGGAGACCGACCTTGTAGAAAAGGACGCTGTCGCCGAGGCGCGTCACCAGCGCTTCCGCGTCGGCGACCGTCGGCACGTCGAGGGCAACGATCAGGCGCTGGCGTGGCGGGATTTGAAGCATGGTTGCTGCCTTGTCGCGGATTGCCCGCGCCGGCGTCAAGGGCCGCGCGTCAGGCGAGGCGGAGTACGATGGCGCCCGCCGCGATGACCCCTACGGCGGCGAGGCGCGCCGGCGTCGCCTTCTCCTTGAGGAACAGAACGGCGATCGCGGTGGCAAAGAGGATCGAGGTCTCGCGGAGCGCGGCGACGACGGCAACCGGGGCGACGGTCATCGCCCAGAGCGCCAGACCGTAGGAGACGAGCGTTGCGGCGCCGCCGACGAAGCCGAAGCCGACATTACCGGCGAAGTAGCGGCGGAACGCAGTAGCGCGTGTCGCCAGGACCCACGCCAGCAGCGGCACGGCGGTCAGCATTGCCAGCCACATGGTGTAGGCCGCCGGCGCGCCTGAGGCGCGGGCGCCGAGGCCGTCTGTGATCGTGTAGGCGGCGATAATGACGGCATTGGCGAGAGCAAGCCCGATGCCTTTCGGGTTGCCGTGCCGGCGGACGAATGCCATGCCGGTGACGCCGAGGCAGATGAGGGCGATGCCGGCCCACGTTCCCGCGGCAAGGTGTTCGCCCAGCCACGTCGCGCTCACCACCGCAACGATCATCGGCGCCGTGCCGCGCATCAGCGGGTAGGCGAGACTCATGTCGGCGGCACCGTAGGTCGCGGCGATGAGGAAGTAGTACGCCGACTGCAGCACGACCGAAGTCGCCAGGAACGGCCAGCTCGCCGGCGCCGGCTGCGTCAGGAACGGCAGGGCCACGGCCGATATGACCGCGGCCGACAACCCGACGAGCGCCGTTGTCAGATAGGTGTCCCCGCTGCCCTTGACGATGGCGTTCCACAGCGCGTGCAGGGCGGCGGCGAACAGGATGACGAGAAAGACGGAGGCGGACATTCGCTTGCCTGGCAACGCCCGCCCTTGCCGGGCGCCGCGTCCAGTCCGGCAGCTTAATGAAGAGCCGGCTAACCCGCCAGCCGCTGCGACAGGTCGATCAGTTCGTGCACGAGGTGCTTGAGGGCTTTCTTCGGACCTTCGGCGATAAACTCGCCGGCATCGTCGAAGGCTTCCTGCGCGCGGCCCACCTCGATCTTGCCGGGAACGACAATCGCGCCGACGGCGGTCGCCAGCACGCGCCGGAGGTCGCCGAGCGCACGGGCGCCGCCGATATGGCCATCGGACGTGCCACCGATGGCATAGACCTTGTGGCGATAGTCGATGCCGTGCTTGCCGGCGCTGAGGCGGCTGATCCAGTCGATTGTGTTCTTGAGGAGCGGCGGCAGCGAGTGATTGTATTCGGGCGTGGCGATGAAGACGCCGTGCTGCGCCGCGATGAGGCGCGCCAGCTTCTGCGCGTTCTCCGGTACGCCTTTGGCCTTTTCGAGGTCGCCGTCATAGAGCGGCAGGGGGTAGTCGGCGAGGGAGATCTTCGTCACGTCGCCGTCGGCAATCGCGATCTCCTTGGCGGCGATCGCGGCGAGCTTCGCTGACAGGGAGCCGGTGCGGATCGAGCCGGCGAAAACGAGAATCTTGGGACTCAACGGACCGTCCTTGGAGAGGAGGAGGGGGTACGGGTGGACTAGAGAGGCGAATGCCGGCCCGCGTCAAACCCGCGGGGGTCAGCGCCGCTCCCGCCGATAGAGCCAGACGCGGGCCGGTGGCAGGTTCATTATCACCCATTTCGACGTCTCGACCGTGAAGCG
>JBDTLN010000393.1:0-3005 GCA_039934795.1 Bauldia sp.
GTCCTTGATGCTCCGCTCGGCGTGGCGGCGCTCGAGCGCGGTGAAGAGGTTTGGGAAGGTAATGGCGACGATCGCCCAGGCTTCGTCTTCCTCGTACCAACCGCAGACCGCGCGGACCATCGGATGGACCTGGCGGTTCCGCTCGGCCGAGAGCTTGAAGCCGCCATGGCCGGCGGTCGAATGGGCCGTTACGCCCTCCGCATAGACGGTCGCGCCCTGCGACAGGCCCCAGGGCGTGTGCGCGCCTCCGGGAATCTCGCGGCGGCCGAGCCCGCGTTTTTCTCGTTGATGCTCGGCCTGCTCGAGTATCTTCGCCCGAAAGGCGTCTTCGTCGGCGAGGTCGCCTCCACGGCCGAAGAAATCCGTGCCCGTCCACTCCGCCATCGGCCGGGCGATGCGCCAGCCGCTGACGAGATAGTGCCGGCCATCGCGGCCGGGCGCCATGGCATAGGCATTCTCCCCGACAAGGGCCACCAACATACCATCGGCGCTCTGTCCGAAAGAAACGCCGGATGCATCCAGGGCCTCGGGGGAAGCGGGTGAGGTCTGAAGGATCGGGCTCATGCCGCTGCCCTCCCCTCGACGGCATCTGCGGCGGCCTCATCAGCCGTGACCTCCTCGAGCACGGCGTTGGGATAGCCGTGCTCCGACAGCCATTGCTCGGCGGCGGCGCGATGCGGCGCCAGGTGGACGAGTTCGGCTTGATCTCCGGGCCGATCGAAGACCCGCACCGAGCCGACCGGCAGCCGCTCGACGATGGTAAAGCGCTGGCCTGAAGCAAGTGCGAAAGTACGATCGACGCGGATGGCGATGACGCCGCCGGCGCCGTAATCGGCCTCGTGCAGGGTGAAGCTCGCGTGTGGGTCGAGCGCGCCGGTGTCCGGCCCGCCCTGTTTGCGGATGAGACGGCCCTGGCTGTTGTTGGTCGTCCAGGCGTTACGCTTCCTGCGGTGGCGTTCCGGCGGACGCGGGCGCCCGTCAGACCAGGCGACGATGGCGCCGATCGGCGCGTGTTCGAAGATCGAGTGTGCGGACATGCTGTCCTCCATTTGGTGAAGCGGAAACGAAACCGCCGCCGGGAGGACCCGGCGGCGGAAGAGCGATCGAAGACGGAAGCGACCGGCGTTCTACTCGGCGGCCTCGCGGTAGCCTTCCGAGACCTCGTCGTCGTCGACGTGATCGTGGGCCGGCTCTACCGGATCATCGCCATCGAGCTCATCCTGGTCAGCAGGCGTACCGTCCTCTTCGTCCTCCGGAACGGCGTTCTTGCCGAGCCATTCGGTGAGGCTGGCCGCATCGGGGGCGAAGAGCGCCGCGGGATGGACGAAATGCCCTTCCTTGAAGTGCTCGACGAGTGCGGCGCGGGTATCCTTGACCCGCGCGCGCGGCAGCACCGGCGTATCGGCGCACGAGCCTTCGAGCGCCGGACGCGACAGACAGGAGAGGAACTCCTCGCTGCCCATATTCGCCAGGAACCCATCGGCGCTGATGGCACCGCCGGCGATGAGCGCCACAATGCCCGACTTGCTCATGCCTTCGCGGCAGGACAGGACATCGATCAGCGCACCGCGCGCCGCGATGCGCAGCGTGTCGGTGTCGAAGGCGAACTTGCCCTCGGCATCGAACAGGCTCGCGGCATGCCGGCCGAAGCGCCCGCCGAAGCGGAAATCGCCGCCGGCCCCGGAGTCGACGCGCACATTCTGACCGGCAAAGGCGAGGACGAGCAGGGCGAGCAGCGTGTCGTCCTCGATTGGCGCCCGCGACAGCGCCTCATGCAGCGCATCGGTGCGCAGGTCACCGATTATCTCGATGCCCTTACGCGTAAGGTCCGGACGGGACTTCGAGATGACGACCGCCTCGTCCACGCCGCCGGCATCTTCCGCACCCTTGCCCTTTTTCTTGACCTCGGGCATGCGGAAGTTGACCGTCTTCACCTTGCCCTCACGGTCCAGATACATGGCGGTGTGGTCGGACTTCTTGGGCGTGCCATAGACACGCTCCGCCTTCGGCGGCAGCTTGACCTCGCCGTAATTATTGGCCTCCACGACGACGCCCTTCTTGGGCAGATTCTGCGTCATCCATTCCTGCTGCGCGCCGAGGAAGGCGTCCACATCGGTGGTGTAGCGGCTGTCCTGGTCGGCCGGTGCGAACAGGTCCTCAGCCCAGGCGATGCCGTAGGCCTGGGCGAGATCGTCGCCGAAGCTGGCATCACGCGCATACATGCGGGTCTTGGTGAGACCCTGAGCGACGCGCCACCAATCGACCTGCGGATCGCCTTTGGTCGGCTTATGCGCCTTCCAGACCTCCTTCTGCTCATCGAGCGACGCGCCGGCGATCGTGCGGAGCTGCCGCTCGTCGGGCATGTCGCCCTTGGCCATGTGATCGAGCATCACCGGCAAGACATTCGCGAGAAGCCGCAGCTTCTTGATCTGGCGCACCGGCAAGGCGAGAGCGACCGCGATTGCCTCCTCGGTCCAGCCGAGCGCGACGAGGCGCTCGATCGCACGCCACTGATCGACGGGATTGAGGTTCTCGCGCGCGGTGTTCTCGACCATCGAGCGCATGGCGCCGCCATCGGCCGCGGCCTCGTCGACAATAACGGCGATTTCCTCGAGCCCGGCGGCAATCGCCTGCTTCACGCGACGATGACCATGCTGGATGACAAAGCCGTTGCCGCCATCGGACCGCGGCGCGACGACAGGCGGCTGGACGATGCCGACAGCCCGGATGGTGGCCAGCAGCAGCGCGTCCGACTGGGGACTGGACTTGGTCCGCCTGGCCTTGTCGGGATTGTCGACGAGGGCGCGCGGATCGATCAGCTTGATTTCCATGGGAATGCTCCTTGAGGATTGCGGACACGGCCCATCGCCGGTCCTTTTCCGTCTTCTTCCCGAAGACATCCCCCGGCCCGCGGAGCGGGCGGGCCGGTGCAATTGCGCCCGAGCATCCCTGCCCGGCTGGACCAGCGGGGCTTCTTCAGCCCTGCGCAGGATGACGGGCCGGGA
>JBDTLN010000394.1:0-2993 GCA_039934795.1 Bauldia sp.
CGGCTATCACCGTGTGCTGAAGGTGGCCCGCACCCTCGCCGATCTCGACGGCGCCGCCACGGTCGGGCGCATCCACCTTGCCGAGGCGCTGAGCTACCGGGTCGTCGGCGACCGCTTGGCAGCGGCGGCCTGAGTCTTTTGGCGCCGGGCCGGGGGCCGCGCGCCGGCATCTTGCTGGCCGGGTTCGGCCGGCGACAAGAGGGCGTTACGCACCCGCCCTATGATATGCGGCACGGCCTTGTCCATGGTGCCGGCTGGCAGCCTGGCGCCCGCCAGGGCGGGGGCTTTCATGATGCTGAGGATGGCGAGCCCGTGCATCGTCGCCCAGACATAGAGTGCGTCGAGCTCCGGCGCCGGCGGATCGTCGCGACCGAGCCGGACGATCGCGTCGGTCAGCAGGGCAAACGCATGACTGGCCTGTCGCATCATCGCCGGATGGGCTTCGGGTTCCGGGAGCGGCGTACCGAACATCAGCCGGTAGTGCAGGGGATGGGCGAGCGCGTAGCCGATATAGGCCCGCCCCATCTCGCGCAGGTCGTCATACGGATCCCTGCGCCGCGGTCGCGCATCGAGATGAGCGGCGAAGGCGGCGAAAGCCCGCGCCACGACTTCGGCGAGGAGATGTTCACGGCTGGGGTAGTGCTTGTAGGGCGCCTGATGGGAAACGCCTAGCCGCCGCGCCACTTCGCGCAGGCTCAGCCCTTCGACACCGTCGGTCGCAATGATGGCAAGCGCCTGCTCGACGCAGGCCTCAGGCAGGTTTGCCTGCCGAAAGCGGCTCTTTGCCATCGCCCTGATGCCTCGTCATCCCGTCCATGATCCGCGCCATGATACGGACTCGCGCCGAGCGGGGAAGCGGGGAAAGCAAAGCTTCGAGCAACTTCGACAAGCGCCCCGGACGAACCGTACCGGCGCGGCCGAGGGCGTGCAGGGTTTCCCGCGCCACCACCGCCGGCGTCTCGGCGGCGGTGATCCGCATGTCGGCGCGCGCAGCGAATCCGCTCCTCGTCGGGCCGGGCGCCGAGGCGACGACATCGACTCCGCTGGGCCGCAGTTCTATGCGGAGCCCTTCCGCCAGCGACTGTATAAACGCCTTGGTCGCGGCATAGTTTGCCGCGCGCGGCACGCCCTGGAACGCCAGCAGCGAACTCATCAGCACGATGCCGCCCCTGCCGCGCCCTGCGAACCGGGGCGCGAAAGCGTGGCAGAGGGCAAGAACGCTGCGGCAGTTGACATCGAGCATGGCGAGTTCGTCATCGACATCGGCGGCGAGGAACGCACCAGATGTGCCGTAGCCGGCCGCCGCCACCAGCAACCCGACATCGAGCGCCGCGGTCGCCGCCGCAACCGCGGCCGCCGACTCAGGACGCGCCAGATCGAGCGCCAACACCTTCGTCGCGACGCCCGCCGTGGCCAGCTCATCGGCGAGGGCTCGCAGCCGTTCCTCGCGGCGTGCGATGAGGACGACCGAGACACCTTCCGCCGCCAGGGCTCGCGCCGTTGCCTCGCCGATCCCCTCGGAAGCGCCGGTGACCACTGCCCACCGACCGTATCGGGCAAGAATGCCTGCGCCTCGACGGGATCTGCGCATCACCGTTCTCCTGTAGTAGACAGCGTCAACTGTAGGTCCTATGGTAGACGCTGTTAACCATGCGGCGCATGGCGTCCGGATGAAGCGCGGCGGACGCCGCGGCTCGCGAGCAGCGGTCTCTCGCCCCCGCCTGGCAAGACTTCAGTAAGCATGCTCTGACATTGTCGCCGTCCGTATTGGCGGACGCGTAGATGATTGAGTTGCCCGTAGTCTCGAACGACCCGGCGGGGCCTGTGGCGCCGGCGACGGTATCGCCCGGCCTGCGGCATCCGCGACGGGTCGCCGGTGCGGGGCTTGCGCTGGCGGTCGGACTTGGCGCTGTCCTCGTCGCTCTGGCGGTGCTTGCCGAGCCGAAAGCCGTGCCGGCGCTTGGCGTTGTCGCCGTCCTCGGCGGGGTTGTGGCCTTGTGGGCGGTTGCGTGGACGGCGCAACGGCGGTTGCGGGCCGATCTCGTCCGGCTTGCCGCCGAAAGCCGGCGCGCCGCCGTTGCTCACGAGCGTAGCGCGATCGCCGAGGCGCGGCTCCGCCAGAGCGAGGAGCGCTTCCGGGCGCTCGCCGGCGGTCGCCAGGATGTCGAGCGGGCGCTGGTCGATGCGCGCCGGCGGGCCGAGGCGGCGAGCGAGGCGAAGTCGCGCTTCCTTGCCGCGGTGAGCCACGAGTTCCGGACGCCGCTCAACGGCATTCTCGGCCTCAATGCGTTGCTGCGCGAGAGCGAGCTGACGCCCGATCAGGAGACTTATGCGCGGGGTGTGCAGTCGTCGGGGGAAGCGCTCCTGGCTCTCGTCGACGACATGCTCGACTTCTCCAAGATTGAATCCGGCCGCCTCGACCTGCATCCCGAGCCGACCGATCTGGAAGCTCTCTGTCAGGAGATCGTCGAGCTCCTTGCCGGCCGGGCTTATGCCAAGGCGATCGACCTCGCCGCCGACATCGCGCAGCTGCCGCTCCTCTCCGTCGACGGGGTACGGCTCCGCCAGGTGCTGATCAATCTCGTCGGCAACGGCGTCAAGTTCACCGAGACCGGGGGCGTCACCCTCAGCCTCCACCCGGACACGCAGGGTGGCGCCGGCCGCATTGTCTTCGCCGTCACCGACACCGGCCCCGGCATCGCGGCGGAGGATGTCGAGCGGGTTTTCGGCGAGTTCGAACAGGGCGACACCGCCATCGCCCGCCGCCACGGCGGCGCGGGCCTCGGCCTTGCCATCTCGCAGCGGATCGTGCGCCGCATGGGCGGCGCCATCGAATACCGGACCCGTGCAGGCGGCGGCGCGGACTTCAGCTTCACGCTCGACCTGCCGGCGGCCGGCGACGCACCGGGTGCTTCCGGCGATATCGCCGGGCGCGCGGTTCTTGTCGTCGCGCCGCCCGGCGCCGAGCCCCCGGTCCTTGCCGCGATGCTGAC
>JBDTLN010000395.1:0-2988 GCA_039934795.1 Bauldia sp.
GGCCCATCTGCGCCCAGCGGTCGTAGTCGTGCCGGTTGCCGCGGACATAGATCATGCCGTTGATGGTCGAGGTGCCGCCGAGCACCTTGCCGCGCGGCCAGTAGACCTTTCGGTTACCGAACTCGGCTTCCGGCTCGGTCTCGAACTGCCAGTTGTAGATGCGCGAGTGCATCAGCTTGCCCATCAGCATCGGCAACTGGACGAGCGGATGGCGGTCGTAGCCGCCGGCCTCAATGAGAAGCACCGAATTGTCGGGGTCGGCCGAGAGGCGGTTGGCAAGCACGCAGCCGGCAGAGCCGGCGCCGATGACGATGTAGTCGAAGCTTTCCGATCCAAAGGCCATCGGCGACTACCAGGAAATCGCCTGGGCGCCCGCCTCGCCGAGGAACCGGTTGGCGAGCACGAACGGATTCTCCAGCTTCAGCACTTCATCGCCGCGCGCCGGATGTTCGCGAAGGATCACCTTGACCATCCGGTCGGCGACACGCGCCTCGACTCCGGCATCTCGCAACGCGCTCGCCGCCTGACCGCCGAAGGCGATGAACACCACCGGGTTGCCGCGACCGGCAAGGTGGCCGAGGACGGCCGCAATGAATGGCCGCCACAGGGGAAGGTGGCCGCGAAGCTGATGGGGATCGCCCTCGACCGCGAACCGGCTGAGGGTCAGGGCTGAGTTGAGCAGGAGGACACCGTCCTCGACCCAGCGATCGGCGATGGTCGCAGCCGGCTCGAGCGGCAGCCGCCCGCTTTCCACATCGTCCACGAGGCGCCGCCAGTCGGCGGTCGAACGGGCATAAGAAGCGTCGCCGGTGCGTGCCGCCACGATCAGTTGCATGAAGGTGCGGACGCTGACCGAGAACATCTTCTCCAGTTCGCGCCACCACCTGACATTGCCCGCCTCGAAGGCGCGCCCTGTGGAGAACGAAGCATCGGGATAAGGATCTTGCCCGAGAACGACGCAGTGCACGTCAGCGGGCGCGATGCCGTCGAAGGCGCGAAAGATATGGGCGCCCTTCGGCGCACCGAGGTACTTTTGTCCCTTGCGGACGGGGAAGACCGGCTCAAAGACTTCCAGCATCAGTCCGGGATCGATTGCCGCAAAGCCGGGCTCCGCGTTTTGGACGACGGATTGCCAATCGGAGCCGAGATCCTGGCGCCATCCGGAAAGGATTTCCTGCATGGCCTCCCGCAGTGCGATACCCATCGCGTTGTCCCCCCGAACGCTATCGAAACGATTTCATATCTTGACCAGATCGTCAACTTTTTCGCATGATCAAACCTGACGCTGGCGTCAGCTTCGGTATGGTTCCTGCCGGATAGAAGCATGAAGAAGAAACAGGACGCGCCACCCACGCCCGAGAACCGCATCCGGGCGCGCAACAAGGCGAAGATATTGTCCGCTGCGGTTCGCATTTTTGCGGCGAAGGGTTTCGATGGCACGAGCATCGCGGAAATCGCAAATCTCGCCGGCCTGCCGAAGGCGAACGTCTACTACTATTTCAAGACCAAGCAGGCGATCTACCGGACGATCATCGCTGGTCTTATCCTCGAGTGGGACAAGGCGCTGGCCCACCTGACCGAGGAGCGGCATCCGGCGGACGCGTTGGCCGACTACATTCGCGCCAAACTCGATTTCTCGCGCAGGCACCAACTCGAATCAAAAATGTTCGCCAATGAGGCGGTGCATGGCGGGCGGTTTCTGTCGCGCCGGGACCGCGCCCACATGCAGGCGATCACCGTGGAGAAGGCAAAAATCTTCAAGGCCTGGGCAAAGGCCGGCAAGATGGACCCAGTCGACCCCATGCACCTCTTCATCATGCTGTGGGCAACGACGCAGTTTTACGCGGACTCCGACATTCTTGCCGCCAACGCGCTCGAAACCAGACGCCTCGGCGCCCGGGACTTCGACAAAGCCGCCGAGGTGATCATTGCGGTCATTCTCAAGGGCTGCGGCATAAGGAGCCGGGGCATCACACGGCGGAGTTGACTAAGCTCTGAAGCCTCCCAAGCGCGGCAAGCGAGATTGTTGGCACCCATGAACGATCCGATCGCCAGGACCGAAGCCGGCCGGCTCGCCTCCCGCTGGATAGCGGACTTTGGCGCAGCGCTCGCAAGGCGCGATGTCGGGGGCGTCGTGAGTCTTTTCGACGCCGATTGCTACTGGCGCGACCTCATTTCCTTTACTTGGAATATCGCGACGTTCGAGGGCCTGTCGGACATCGCCGCCATGCTGCAGGCAACGCTCGACAGCGCGGCGCCTGCCAACCTGAAAATTGAAGGCGAGCCCGATAGCCGAGACGGGGTCATCGAGGCGTGGTTCGTTTTTGAAACCGCGGTCGCGCTCGGGCGCGGGCATCTGCGCCTGAAGGGCGACAAGTGCTGGACGCTGCTGACGACCATGACGGAGTTGAAGGGACACGAGGAGAGGAAGGGCGAACGGCGCGAGAAGGGCGTCGAGCACGGCGCCAGACACAATCGAAAGAGCTGGCTGGAACGGAAGAACGAGACCGAGGCCGCCCTCGGCATCAGCGAGGATCCGTATTGCGTCATCATCGGAGGCGGACAGGGCGGCATTGCCCTCGGCGCCCGACTGAGGCGTCTGGGGGTGCCCACCATCATCCTGGAGAAGAACCAGCGCCCGGGGGACTCGTGGCGCAACCGCTACAAGTCGCTCGTGCTCCACGACCCGGTCTGGTACGACCACCTGCCCTACTTGCCCTTCCCCGAGCATTGGCCGGTGTTCACCCCGAAGGACCAGCTGGGCGACTGGCTGGAAATGTACACGCGCATCATGGAGCTCAACTATTGGGGCTCCTCGGAGTGCCGGCGCGCCCGCTTCGACCCGAACACGGGGCACTGGGTTTTGACGGTCAATCGCGACGGCAGAGAGGTCACGCTTCGCTGCCGGCAGCTGATCTTCGCGACCGGGGCCTATGGGCCACCCAACGAGACGCGACTACCGGGCGCCGAGACCTTTCTCGGCGAGCA
>JBDTLN010000396.1:0-2987 GCA_039934795.1 Bauldia sp.
GCCGGCGCCCTGCCGCCGACTTCCGGCGCGGTGCTCATCGATGGCGCCCCGGCGGTCTTCGCGACACCCGCCGCGGCTCGCGCCGCCGGCGTCAGCATCGTCTACCAGGAATTCAGCTCCATCCCCGAGCTCAGCGTTGCCGACAACATCTTCCTCGGCCGCGAGTTCTGGCGCGGCCCCAAACTGATCGACCGGGCGCGCGCCCGCCGCGAAGCCGGCGATCTTCTCCGGCGCTACGATATCCGCCTCGACCCCGACGTGCTTGTCGCATCCCTCAGCGTCGCCGACCGGCAGCTCGTCGAGCTGGCGCGCGCCCTCTCCACCGAGGCCCGCATCCTCATTCTCGACGAGCCGACCGCGGTCCTTTCGCTCGCCGAGCAGGAAAAGCTGTTTGCCGTGATCCGTGCTCTCAGAGGCCGCGGAATCCTGGTGCTCTACATCTCCCATCGGCTGGAGGAGATCTTCGCCATCGCCGACCGCGTCACGGTGCTGCGCGACGGCAAGCTGGTGGCGACGTGGGAGACCGCCGATCTCACGCAGCGCGACCTCGTCCGGCTCATGACGGGACGCGAAGTCCAGGCGATAGCGCAGACCAGCACCGACCTCACGGCTGCGCCGGTGGTTCTTGATGTCACCGGAAACAAGACCGGAGCGCTCGCCGTCCGGCGCGGTGAAATCCTCGGCCTCGCCGGATTGATGGGCGCGGGACGAACGTGGATCGCGCGGCGCATCGCCGGCGTTCTTGCCCATGGCGACCTGACCGTGCGCATGAGCGGCGAGGCCGTGCCGGACGATCCGCGCGCCGCCCTCGACCGCGGCATCGTCTATCTCACCGAGGACCGGAAGCGCGACGGCCTGTTCATGCCGCTCGCCATCACCATCAACGCCACCGCTGCCTCGCTGCCGTCCTTCTCGCCATTCGGGCTCATGGCGCGGCGGCGTGAAAAGAAGGCGGCGAGCGAACTTTTCCGACGGCTCCGCCTTGTAGCGACGTCGTTCGAGGCGCCGGTGAGCGGCCTCAGCGGTGGCAACCAGCAGAAGGTCATCTTCGCCCGCGCGCTCCTGGCAAAGCCAAGGCTCCTCATCTGCGACGAGCCGACGCGCGGCGTCGATGTCGGCGCCAAGGAGGAGATCTACGCGCTGCTGCGGGCGCTCGCCGCCGACGGCGTCGCCGTCATCGTCATCTCCTCGGAGTTTCCCGAACTGATCGGCCTCTGCGACCGGCTCGCCATCGTCCGTGACGGACGCCTCCATGGCGTCGTCGCCAACCGCAATCTCGACGAGCACCGCCTCACCGAAATCGTCACCGGCGCGGCCCCCTTGCCCGCCGCCGCGGCCTGATCAATAGGCGCCGCTCCGGACCTCGAACTTCGTCGGCTTGTTGAGGCTGCGGCGGTCGGCGGCGACCCAGTCGGCGACCCAGTCGAGCATGGTCGAGAGCCCGACATCCGGCGGCCCGAACAGTTTTGTGGCGAGGGAAGTGTTGGTCAGCCACGAGCGTTCGGCTTCCTTGCCGGTGATCGTCGGCTGCTTGCCGAGACGCTTGCCGAACTCTCCGGCGAGATCGCGCACCGCCAGGATCTCCTGCCCGCTGACATTGATCGGCCGGGTCGGCGTCTCGCAGACCTTTAGGCAGCGGAGCGCCTGCGAGCAGGCATCGCCCTGCCAGATGACGTTGACATGGCCCATCGTTACGTCGAGCGGCCTGTCGTCGCGCACCTTAGCAGCGATGTCGGGGAGGACGCCGTAGCGGAGGTCGATCGCGTAGTTGAGGCGGAAAAGGACACCGGGCGTGTCGTGGAGGCGCGAGTGATATTCGAACATCCGTTCGCGGCCGAGGCAGGAGATCGCGTACTCGCCCGGCGGATCGGGCGGATCGCTCTCCGTCGAACCGCCGCCGCCGGCCGCGGCGAAGGGATAGACGCAGCCGGTCGAGAAAGCGACGATGCGGCTCGCCTTGAACGCCTCGGCGACGAAAGCCGGGACGAGGACGTTCATCGCCCAGGTCATCGACGGGTTGCCGCCGGCGCCGAACTTGAACCCGGCCATGAAGATGACGTTGGGGAGCTTCGGCAGCGCCTCGACGGCGGCGCGGTCGAGGAGGTCGCAGGCAATCGTCTCGATGCCTGCCTTCTCAAGCTCCTGGCGAAGTCCGGGGGTGGTGAAGCGGGCGACGGCGACAACGCGCCGGTCGGGCGCGGCGCGCTTTGCCATCCGCGCCAGCGTCGGTCCCATCTTGCCGCCGACGCCGAGGATGATGATGTCGCCGTCCACTGCCTTGAGGTCGCGCACCAGGGCGTCCGACGGCGTCGTCATGATGTCGTCGAGCATCTCTTCGCTGGTGATCCGCGACGGCAGGGGTCTGGTGAGCATGCGAAATCCTCGAAACGTCTATCTGGTCATGAAGGTGGCGCCGCGCTCGGCGACCATGAACACCGTGGCGCAGATATTGGACGCAACGACATCGGGGAATACCGACGCATCCGCGACGCGGAGGCCATCGATGCCGTGCACCTTCAACGATGTCGGGTCGACAACCGCAAGTCGGTCCGTGCCCATCCGGCAAGTGCTGGTCGGGTGGTAGATCGACTGACATTGCCGGCGAATGAAGAGCGCAACGTCATCATCGTTTTCGGCTTCTGCCGACGGTGTGATTTCCTTGAGGCCGAGATGCGCCAGCGCTTTCTGGCCGGCGATACGCCGACTGAGGCGGACGCCATCGACGAGCGTCCGCAGGTCGTCGCCCCCTGCGTCGGAGAAATAGTCTGGATCGAGGGCAGGGGGGCTCAGCGGATCGGGCGAACGCAGCCGCAGGGTGCCGACGCTCTTCGGCCTCTGGAGGATCGAGAAGAAGGAGATGCCCGGCGTCGAGGCAAGATAGCGGGCATGGTCGCGGTGCGGCGTGATCACGCCGTAAATCTGAAGGTCCGGCTCGGCGAGATCGGGGCGCGATTTCGCCTGGCCGCCGGTCGATGACCAGGGATTGG
>JBDTLN010000397.1:0-2985 GCA_039934795.1 Bauldia sp.
AGGCCGCCGACGCCGCCGGCGGTGCGGTGGCCGCGGAACAGCGCTACCTCCAGATGGCGCGCGGCCTCGCGGCAGACCGGCTTTGCCATGCCGAAGGCGGCGAACGGATGCTTGAGGAGCGCCAGCAGTTTTACCGGATCGGCGGACGATGCCGCGGCTTCGGCGACGAGGCGGGCGAAGACGCCGTGCGGCTCGCGGTCGAGGCGGGCGCCGGCGGAATCATCGATGGCGAGACCCCAGCGGCCGAGTTCCACCGCCACGCGGCGGGCAAGCGTGCGGTCCGGCGTCACGAGGGCGGCAGTGACGCCGGGTGTCTCCACCGCTTCGCGGATGGCAAGGGCGATTGTCGTTGCCTCTTCCTGCTCGTTGCGGGCGACGGCGAGCGCGAGGCCGGCAAGGGCATCGGGCGCCGGACGGTGGCCTGCCCAGGCGTCGAGGGTGGCGGCCGGGCGCATCGCCTCGGACAGCAAAGCGGCGCGGGCCACGCACTCTTGCGGCGCGGCGCCGAGAGCGGCGAGATCGTCGCGGGCGATGCCGATCTTAGCGATAAGCTGCCCCAGGCCGTACTGGGGATGGCCGTGGGTCGCCGCCTCGATGCCCTCGTCGCTGCCGATGGCGTTCCAGCCGGCGGTGTCGAGGTGCGCATCGAGGCCGGGCAACACCACGGCGCCGTTAGGCATCATGGCGATGACGCGCAGCAATTCCGCCGTCGCGGGGATGGAGCCGGTCGAGCCGGCGGCGATGATCGGACCGCCCTGCCGTTCCATGCGCGCAGCGGCGGAACGGATGAGCGCGTCGCGGCGGGCGGCCGGATCGACGCGGTTGTTGTCGCGGAGATACTGCGGCCAAGCATGCGAGACGATCTTCAGGAAACCCAGCGTGAGCTGGAAATATTCGGCGTGATCGTCCGGCACCAGCGTGGCGAGCTTGTTCCAGTCGACCTGGTTGATGGCGACGTCGTCGATGAGGCGAGCAAGATCGGCGGCAAGACGGCTGGCGTCGGCAGCGGAAGCCGGAATGCGCAGCGGCTCGTCGGGCGAGAGGCCGAGCGGATGACGGCGAAGCTCGGTCGCCCAGGCAAGCGTCAGGCGGGTAAGGGCCAGTCGGCGGGCGAGCGGAGAGATCGCCGGCGGCAGTACCAGCCGGTCCTCGCCTTCGCCGATGAACGGATCGAGGAGTTGCTCATCCTCGTCGACATCGCCGATCGGGCGGATGGCAGGCAGGATGGCGGCCTCGCCGCCGAGGCGCGCAATCAGAACATCGCTGAAGGCGCGGACGGAACGGCGGGTGGGCAAGAGCACGGTGACGCCGGCAAGCGCCAGCGGATCGGTGCGGTCAAAGGTGACGAGGTAGCCGGCGAGGAGCGCGTCGGCGAGCACCTTCAGGAAAGACGCACCCGGCGGCACCGAAAAGACCCGCGGGCGCCTGCGCGTTTCCACCATCGCCGTCAGGCGGCGCTGTCGGCGATGGTAAGTTCCGCCTCGGCGATGGCCTCGGGCGTGCCGATGTGGAGCCACAGCCCGTCGAGGCGCACACCGAACAGGCGGCCTGCCTCCATCGCCTTGTCGAAAAGCAGGTTGAGCGAGAAAGCGCCCGGCGGGCTATCGGCGAACAAGCGCGGATGGAGGACGGCGGCGCCGGCATAAACGAACGGCACCACCTCGCGCTCGCCACGGCGGATGAGCCGGCCGGCGGGATCCATGCGGAAATCGCCGCGTCCGGAATAGCCGATGGTGCGCACGGTCGAGGCCACCAACAGGAGCGCGTCCATGGCATCGTCGCGCCAGCCGGACGACAGCCAGTCGAGATTGGGACGGGCGCCCTCGATCCAGAACGAGTCCGAGTTGAGCAGATAGAACGGATCGGTACCGAGCTTCGGCAGCGCGTTGGCGATGCCGCCGCCGGTGTCGAGCAGCCCTTTGCGCTCGTCGGAGATCACGCTCGCCGGACGGCGGCGGCGGCCGACGTGGGTCTCGACCAGGTCGGCGAGGTAGTGGACGTTGACCACCACTTCCGCGACGCCGGCGCGCTCCAGCCGGTCGAGGCCATGATCGATGAGGGCGCGGCCAGCGACCTCGACCAGCGGCTTCGGCGTGGTGACGGTGATCGGGCGCATGCGCTTGCCCAGACCGGCGGCGAGGATCATGGCGCGCTTGGGTCTGGCAGCGGTCATCGGGCGGCCCGGTCAAAGGGGAGGCAGATGCTTCTCATACCAGAGGGCGAACGGGGAAAGAACCGGGTGCGACACCGCTCGCGCCAGATATGCACGTAATCGTCGCAAATGACTGAGATAACTTGTGTTTCCGATGGCGGCCAAGCGCGAAAAAGCGCCCATATTCTTGGCCGTGCGGAGCGCCGCCGTGACCGCATAGGCGGCACGGAAAGAATCGGTGTCGAAGGCCGGATCGGCGGCGCGGCGCAGCCGGACGTAGTGGTCGGCAAGCCTGTCCTCCATGTCCGCCGGGATGGTGACACGGGCGTCCTGACAGAGAGAGGCAACATCGTAGGCCGACGGGCCGACGAACATGTCCTGGAAATCGATGAAGCCGATGCGGGCGACGCCTTCCCGCTCCGGCAACCAGAAGAGGTTGGGGGACTGCACGTCGAAAAGGACCCAGCTCCGTTCATGGCGGGCGAGATGTCGATCGAGCTCGCGCCAGATCGCGATCAGTTCGGCGCGGGCCTCGGAGGGCAGCGGCGCACCGCGCACGTGCGGCGCGTAGAAATCGGCGAAGACGCCGATCTCGGCGAGCAGCGCGTCGCCGGTGAGATGAAGAAGGCGGTGCGCGGCCTTGCCGTCCACCCTGAGTTCGTCGGGACGTGGCGTGCCGTGGAGATGGGCCAGGGCCTCGATGGCAACGCGATAGCGGCCCTCGACCGGCTCGCCGTCGATGACGACGCCGGCGTGGCCGAAGTCTTCGAGCAGCAAGAGGCCGCTCGCCGTGTCGGCGGCGTAGACCTCGGGCGTCGAAAGGCCGGCTTCCT
>JBDTLN010000398.1:0-2984 GCA_039934795.1 Bauldia sp.
GACGGGCCTCCAGCATATAGGCGAAGTCCTCGCCCCCCATGATCGGCGGGGTGTCGCGATCGACTCTGGACTCGCCGACGACCTCGGCGGCGACGTCGGCCGCAAAGTCGGTTTGCTTTGGAGGGTTGCGCGTCACCGGATAGTTGCGGTCGTAGTCAAGGTCGATGGTGGCGCCGAATGCCGACGCGATGCCGCCAAGGATCTCGCGCATGCGCTTCTCAACGAGATCGCGGTTTCCCGCGTCGAGGGTGCGCACCGTGCCGCCGACTTCGGCATAGGGCGCGATGATGTTACGGGCATCGCCGGCGTGAAAACGCGTCACCGAAACGACGGCCGACTCGACTGGATCGACCGATCGCGAAACAATGGTCTGGAGCGCTTGCACGATCGTCGTGCCGACGATGATCGGATCGACGGAGAGGTGCGGTTTCGCCGCATGGGCGCCATAGCCGGTGATGTCGATGCGGAATTCGTCCGTCGCGGCAAGCAGCGGGCCCTTGCGGATGCCGAAGGCGCCGACCGGCATGCCTGGCAGGTTATGCATGCCGTAGACCTCGCCGATCCGCCAGCGCTCCATCAATCCGTCCTCGACCATCGCCCTGCCGCCGCCGCCGCCCTCTTCGGCGGGCTGGAAGATGACGATGGCGGTGCCGTCGAAATTGCGCGTCTCGGCAAGGTAGCGCGCCGCCCCGAGGAGCATCGCGGTGTGGCCGTCATGGCCGCAGGCGTGCATCTTGCCCTCGATCGTGGAGGCATAGGGCTTGCCGGTCTCTTCGCGGATGGGCAAGGCATCCATGTCGGCCCGAAGTCCGATCACCTTCCCGCTTTTCGTATGACGTCCGCGAATGACGCCGACAACGCCGGTTCGACCAATGCCGGTGGCGATTTCGTCAACGCCAAACTCGCGAAGGCGCTCCGCGACGCTCGCTGCCGTGCGGTGGACCTCGTAAAGGATCTCCGGATAGCGATGCAGATCCTGCCGCCAGGCGGCGATGTCGTCGTGAAACTCGGCGATGCGGTTGACGATCGGCATTGGTGTCTCCGGCTGCTCGAGCGAGTATAGCGCCCTCCCTTGTGCGGTGCGACAGAGCGCTTTGGAGGTGGCCCGGGAGCCCGTAGATGACGCATCCTTTCATTTGACCGGCCGGGGGCCGGTCGGACATCGTAGGGTGGGGAGGGCAGGTCTATGGGCAGATTCGTCAGGGTTCTCGGGCGAATCCTGCTCGCGGTCATACTTGTCGGCGGCGTGCTGCTGGTTGCGACGGAAGGCCTGCGCCGACAGACCGCCGTGCGCCATGCTGTCGAGGCAGTCAAGGCCGAGGCAAAGGAGCAGAGGCAGGCGGCGATCGCGAAGGCCGTTGCGGCGGCCGAGGCAAAGGTCAGCGCGGAGGCGCCGGTCTTGCCGACGATCGACACCATGCTCGACGCGGATGACGAGACACGGGCCTTGTTCCCGGAAGACGCCTACCTCGCCGAGGTAAGCGGAAAATATCAGGAGGCCAAATGCCGGGAGCAGCTCGACATGGTCTACTGGCTCCGCTTGGAGCCGCGGGCCGGTCGCTCGACGATCGAACGCCAGAGGCCCGACGGAACACGGGCGCTGGCCGGCTTGCTGACGTTCGGTCTTTCCGAATTCTACGCGCCGCAGAACACGGCGCGGACAATCTTCGCGGCCAAGACCGATGGACCGTACACAACCTTCATCCTTGGGGCGTTGCGCAAGGGTTCTGACGAGGAACGGGTGTCGATGCAGACGAGGCTGACGCTCTACCGGCTCGACAATGCGAGCTTCGCCGTCGTCCAGTGGGCGCCGGTGGACGAGCCGCCGGCGGCGCGGCCGCAGAACCGGGCGCCGAAGTTCAGCAAGGTGCTGCGACGTTGCCAGTATCGAGACGGGGCCAGCGAACTCTGATGCGATTCCTCCGCGGCCTCGTCTTCCATGTCGGCCGTGTTGTCGCCGGGCTTTTCGCCGTGATGGCGCTGGCCGTGGCGCTTGTCGTTGGCGGATGGATGTACGCCACCAGGCAGGCGGAGACCGAGGAGCGCGCCACAGCAATCCTGAGTCAGGAAGAGACGAAGCCCGTGGCTCCTGCCGCCGAGGTCGCGGAGCTCCCGGCGGTGCGTGTCGTCGCGCCGCCGGCGCCGAAGGTCGAGGAGCCGCGCGTCGCGCCCCCGCCACCGCCGCGCATCGATGCCATCGGCAAGATCGACCAGGCGACACGCGACTACTTCGACACGGTCATCTATCTGGTGGAGACCGGCACGCGGCGAAACCCGAAATCCTGCGATGGCGTCGTCGACTGGGTGCTGTGGGTCAGCCTCTACCAGACTTGGCGCTCCGAGATTACCCGGGATGAGTTCTCCGGTAGCGAGGCGCTCAGCTTCTTCCTGACCATGGGCGCCTCGGAGCTGGTACGTCCCGGCAACGAGCGCTGGACTATATTCACGGCCGAAACCGAGGGGCGCTACATTGCCTTCACGCTCGGGGAATCGCGGCGCGACAAATCCTCGGACAAGGTCGGGGCGCAGACGCGCATGACCTTCTACCGGATGGACGACAAGCGCCTCGGACTGGTCGAGCAGGTGCCCCTGACGACGCCGCCGGCGGCGCGGCCGGCCAGGAAGGTGCCGGTGATCGAGCGCGTCTATCTGGTTTGCCGGCGAGTCTAGCCGGCGGCCGCCATCCGTTCGAGCCCACCCGACCGGGTGACGAAATCGACGATGGCGTCGAGACCGGTCCCGTCCCGCATGTTGGCGAAGACGAAGGGGCGGGTCGGGCGCATTTTCCTCGCATCGCGATCCATCACCTCAAGCGACGCGCCGACCATTGGAGCGAGGTCGATCTTGTTGATAACGAGGAGGTCGGAGCGGGTGATGCCGGGGCCGCCCTTCCGCGGGATCTTGTCGCCGGCCGCTACGTCGATAACGTAGATCGTGAGGTCGGCGAGTTCCGGCGAGAAGGTGGCGGCGAGATTGTCGCCGCC
>JBDTLN010000399.1:0-2977 GCA_039934795.1 Bauldia sp.
GCCGTCGTGCTCGATGCCGCCGGCCTCGACGACGCGGCGATGCAGGCGGTCGCCCGCGAATTCAATCTCAGCGAGACCGTCTTCGTCCTGCCCGCGACGAACCCGGTGCACAGCGCGCGACTTCGCATCTTCACGCCGGCGGCGGAGCTGCCCTTCGCCGGCCACCCGACGGTCGGCACGGCGGTGCTCCTCGCCCATCAGCGCCTCGGCGGCGGCACGTCCGAGGATGGCGAGACCGATGCCGTGCTGGTGCTCGAAGAAACCGTCGGCGCGATCCGCTGCGGCGTGAAGATCAAAAACGGCGTCGGCCATGCCGTCTTCGACGCGCCGCTGCTGCCCACAGTCATCGGCGAGCCTGCCGACAGCGACGTGATTGCCGCCGCGCTCGGCCTCATGCCCGCCGAGATCGGCTTCGAGAACCATCGCGCCAGCGCCTTCACGGCCGGCATGCCCTTCACCTTCGTCCCGGTCCGCGACCTTGCAGTCATCGGCCGCGTCGCGCCGGTCACCTCAGGCTGGGATGCCGCCTTCGGCCTTGGGCAGGAGCCCAATGTCTACGTCTACACGCGCGAATGCGTCGGCGCCGGACGGAGCTTCCATGCGCGCATGTTCGCGCCAAATCTCGGCCTCAGCGAGGACCCGGCGACCGGCGCCGCGGTCGCCGCCTTCGCCGGCGTCATCTCGCGCTTCGACGGCATAACCGCCGGCAGCCACCGTTTCGTCGTCGAGCAGGGTTTCGAGATCGGCCGGCCGAGCCTCATCGGCCTCGAAGTCGACGTCGCCGAAGGCCGCATCGCCGCCACCCGCATCGGCGGCGACGCCGTCATCGTGGCGGAGGGAACGCTGTCGGTCGATTGAGCGGCGCGCTCCGTCGTTGGTGCTCAGTGACCGCCAACTCGGTTGTCATCCCCGCGAAGGCGGGGACCCAGTAAGCGTTGTCGCCGGTTGTTTGCGTCTGTCTTACCGCCGCGTCTTTGCGGCGTCCGCGCCGGTTACTGGTTCCCCGCTTTCGCGGGGATGACGGCGGCGGGCGGGGCGTTCCTGGTGCGGTATACGCCCCCGCTTCCCGCCCTCGCGCTACCGGCGTAAGCTTGGAATCGTTCTTAAGAATCGCGGACGGGCGCCATGAACGAAATCCTTCTTATGCTCCATTTCATCGGCCTCGGGCTCGGCGCGTCCGGGACCGTCGCCGGTTTCGTCGTCGGGCGCCTGGTGATGGCCTCACCCAAGGACGCGCCGGTGCTCGGTCGCGTGCCGCAGATGGTCAGCCGCTTCTCCGGCACCGGCCTTGGGCTCCTCTGGATCACCGGCATCATCATGGTGTGGTCGCGCTGGGACGGCCCGGCCTCGCTGCCGCACTTCTTCTGGGCCAAGTTCGTCTTCGTCGTCGCCATCACCATCGCCTTCGGCTTCATCGAAGCGGCGCTTGCCCAGGCAAAGCGCGGCGACCCGGCCGGAGCGCAAAAGAAGTTCCAGATCGTCGGCCCGATCGCTTCGCTCTGCCTGCTCCTCATCATCGTTTTCGCGGTGCTGGCCTTCAACTGACCCCTCATCGACGCCGGCCGGCGGTGTTGGTAGCCTCCCGGCCATGCGCAGCGTTGTCGTCACGGGGGCGTCGACCGGCATCGGCTACGCCACGGCAAAGGTCCTCATCGGCGCCGGCTTTGGCGTGTTCGGCAGCGTCCGGCGCGATGAAGATGCGGCGCGGCTCTCGTCCGAACTCGGCCACCACTTCACGCCGCTCCAGTTCGACGTCGCCGACGAGGCGGCGGTGGCGAGGGCAGCGGGCGAGGTGAGGGCGGTCCTCGGCGCCGCAAATCTCGCCGGCCTCGTCAACAATGCCGGCGTCGCCGTGCCGGGGCCGCTGCTTGAATTGCCCATCGCCGAGTTCCGCCGCCAGATCGAGGTCAACCTCACCGGCCAGCTCATCGTCACGCAGGCCTTCGCGCCGCTCCTCGGCGCCGAGCCGGGTCGTACCGGCGGACCGGGCAAGATCGTCATGATCAGCTCGATCGCCGGCAAGAGCGGTGCGCCGTTCCTCGGCCCCTATGCCGCCTCCAAGCATGGCCTCGAAGGCCTGTCGGAGAGCCTGAGGCGCGAACTCATGCTGTTCGGCATCGATGTCGTCATCGTCGGCCCGGCCGGCATCGCCACGCCGATCTGGTCGAAGGCGAGGGACCTCGACATGGAGCCTTATGCCGGCAGCCCGCACTACGAGCCGCTGAAGCGTGTCCGTTCCTTCGTCTCCGGCTCCGGCCGTGGCGGCCTGCCGGCCGAAATCGTCGGGGCGCTGGTCCTGAAGATCCTCACCACGCGCCACCCCCGCGTCCGCTACACCGTCGCGCCGCTCTCGCTGACGCGCTTTGCCATGGCGGTGCTGCCAAAGCGCCTCCTCGACCGCATCATCGCCCGCCGCCTCGGCCTCGTCCCCAAGAAGCCGGCGCCGTAGGCCTTGCCTTTTCGCCGTGCCATCGTCTAGAACCCATCATCGGCACCGGCTTTACTGCTTGTTTAGCGGCGGTAGTCGATACTCCCCCGACCCGAACGCCGGGACGGGGCCAAGGGCAGGACCATGAACGCGCGCAATCGCGCCAGTGCCGTGAGACTGTTGGACGCCATTGGCGGCCGCGCGGCGATCTCTGCCCTGCTTCTCAACCTCCTTCTTAGGCGCCCCTGAGCGTCGGCTGCCCTTTCGGGCGGGCACTCAGGGGAGGCGAGTGAACAGGCAAGACCCCGTTGCGCCCGCTTGAGACAAATCGCGGGCAAGGCTTCCGAAGGACAAATCCGATGAGCGCGCACCAGCCCGCCAGCCAGACCACCGCAAAGCAGTCCCCTTCCAACCGCGACCGCGTCGTCATCTTCGACACGACGCTCCGCGATGGCGAACAATCGCCCGGCGCCTCGATGAACCTCGAGGAAAAGATGCAGGTCGCCGAGTTGCTCGACGAGATGGGCGTCGACATCATCGAGGCCGGCT
>JBDTLN010000400.1:0-2974 GCA_039934795.1 Bauldia sp.
TGAGTTCGCGGTAGAGGGGATCAAGTGCCTCGGCGCCGAGGCCGGCGATCGATCTCGAGCTGGCCGTCGCGCGTTCCGGAGGTCGCTCGTACAGGCGCCGGTCCACATCCTTGGAATAGTACCGTGCCTGCGCGACCATGAGTGCGATGTCGTCCGGGCTTGGCGCCCATCCGAACAGGGGTGCGATCGTCGTCCACACCGCTTCAGGCAGGGCCGAATAGTCGACGGTCGACATCGTCCCGGGAAACGCGCCGCAGGCTGCCTGCAGGAGCCGGGCGACGGCGCGCACGTAGAATTCGGCGGACTCCAGTGTCGCTGCATGCCCGACTGGCTTGTCCGTACGCCACTCGGGAGGGCGAGCAAGAAGAGAGGCTATGACGTCGGCAGGCTCACGCTGCAGCCAGACGAGAGGAGTCGCGGGAAAGGCACGTCGGAAAACATCGAGCTGGCATACGTTCCAACTCGTCAGCTTCAAGACGAAGTGACGCTCGTCGCCGAAGCGGCGGCGGCCGAGCGCGCGTATCAGGAGACGAAGCAGCCGTGCTCGGGTCTCGTCGTCGATGATAGCGGCGTCGGCCTGCAGGACCGAATTGATGCTCGCCGCCTCCGATACCACCACGCAGCCGGGCACCTGCTGAAGCAGTCGCGTCGCCAGGGTCGATCCGCAGCGAGACATGTGAAAGATCATTCCACTGGGATCGAGCGAAGGCGCCTGGTCGAGCACGGTGAGGGCATCGAGGTTGGTGTTCACCGTCCGTGGCGTCGGCGTTCCCTTTGCCCAGCGTTCGACCGTGTCGTCGAAGAAGGGATCCATGAACCGCAGATCTCCGAGATCCGCCCAGTCGATCGAAGGCGTCGGATCGTCGAGGTGGATCGATATCGGTGTCCACCTTGCCAGTTCGGCAGCGTTGACGGTTGCCATGAGCTGAGGCGGACATCCGATCGGTGACAATGTGCAGGCCATCTCTGCACCGGGACAGTCTGACTTTTCTTGATGTCGAAGACAAACGAAGAGATACTTCTCCGCTCTCGATGCCATCGTTTGGAGGCGAGGCCACCCTTATGCATTCGGCCTTTGTGGCCCGCGGCGATGCCGCCGAGCCCATTCCCATCTGGTTTGTGTCCAGTTCGAACTGGGCGGCCGTTCGGTACTCGCTGGATCAGTGCGCCCGCACCTACGCCGAAGCGATGGGCTTCGAGCCGACGGCGGGACGGTCACTGGTCTTGCCGGGATCGAAGCAGGCCATCGACAGCGTACTGTTCGCGATCGAGGGTCCAGACGCAGGATTTCAGGATCGCTTCCTGGCCGGTGTCCTGCCGGAGAGGCTTCCTGCGGGAACGTATCGATTCGCAAATGCGCCGCCCGACCCGAAGCTCGCGAGCTTGGCGTTTGCATTGGGAGCGTATCGTTTCCGGCGTTACATCGGCGGCGTCGACAAGGAAGTGCGTCTGGTGCTTCCCGATAGTGTCGACGGCGCCGATCTCTCGCGCATCGTCGACGGCGTAACATTGGCGCGAGACCTCATCAATACGCCGACGAACGATATGGGCCCTGCGGAGCTCGAGGATGCCACGCGTGTTCTCGCCGGGAAACACGGCGCGACCGTTCGTTCGATCGAGGGCGATGCCCTGCTCGATCAAAACTATCCGCTGATCCATGCCGTCGGTCGGGCAGCAGGCCGCAAGCCGAGGCTCATCGAGCTGCTGTGGGGCGATCCGGCGGCGCCGAAGGTGACCATCGTCGGCAAGGGTGTGTGTTTCGACACGGGAGGCCTCGGCATCAAGCCGGAAAACCTCATGCGGATCATGAAAAAGGATATGGGCGGCGCGGCATCAGTGCTGGCGCTCGCCCACATGGTCATGGATCGCGGGCTCAAGCTGCGGCTGCGAGTGCTCATCCCGGCGGTGGAAAATTCGATTTCCGGAGACGCGTACCGTCCCCTCGATATCTATCGCGCACGCAACGGACTATCGGTTGAAATCGGCCATACCGACTCGGAAGGCCGTCTCGTTCTTGCCGATGCGCTGGTCGCCGCCGATGAGGAAAAGCCCGAGCTTCTGATCGACCTCGGCACGCTTACCGGCGCGGCGCGCGCGGCGCTTGGGCCCGAGCTGCCGGCCTTCTACACCGACGACGAGGTGTTGGCCGCCGACATCGCGCGCCATGGCGGTTCCGAAAACGATCCTTTGTGGCGGTTGCCGCTGTGGCCACCCTACAGATCCATGCTGGACTCGAAGATCGCCAACATAAACAACGACGCGCCTCCGAACTTCGCCGGGTCGATTACCTGCGCGCTGTTCCTCCAGCGATTCGTGAACCCCGCAACCGCGTGGCTGCACTTCGACATCTACGCTTGGACTCCGACGGCCAAACCGGGCCGACCCGAAGGAGGGGAATGCCAGGCTGCACGGGCGCTTTACGCATTGCTGGTCGATCGCTACGGATAAGCATGGGTCGGCCGCCGCGGCTCTGAACTGCAGTTGGTTTCTGCCGCCACAGGCTATACAATGTGTCGCTTTCCCGCTCTTCGAGACTCGGAAAGCACATGGCTCACATCAGACTGAATACCCATCCCTCCCAAGGCGGAGTGCAGGCACCGCCGGTGGTGTGGGGCGCACGCGATCCGGCGGTTCGTGGGCCGGTCGTCGGCACGGTGGCCGATCCGACCAAGCGCAACGCCATCGGCGTGCATTCCGGCAGCTACGGCATCTACCGGGCGCTCGCCATCGCCGCGCATGAGCTGAAAGCCGATCACCGGCCCGACTTCACCGACACCTCGCCGGCCGAGCACATCGGCCCGTTCGAGGCCTGGTTCGATCCCAAGAAGATCGTGTCGCTCGATCCCTGGGGCCATCTGGTGGCGTCGGTGTTCGCCGACAAATTGAAGGCCGGTTGGGATATCCGCCCGACCATCGCCGTCACCAAGGCGCACATCACCATGCCGGAGATCAAGGATGCGATCGAGGCGGGGCG
>JBDTLN010000401.1:0-2963 GCA_039934795.1 Bauldia sp.
GGAAGTCGCAGGTCGGTGCTGCTTCGGCCGTTGAATGGCCGGTGGGCATCGGCGCCAAGGGCAACGAAGGCGTCGCCGCCAACGTCGCGCAGACGGCTGGCTCGATCGGCTATGTCGAGTACGCCTACGCAATGCAGAACAAGATGACCTACACCAAGATGATCAACAAGGACGGCAAGACCGTCGAGCCGGCATCCGCCGCGTTCGCCGCCGCTGCCGTCAACGCCGATTGGAAGGGTACGCCTGGCTATGGCGTCATCCTAGCCAACGAACCCGGCGCCGAGAGCTGGCCGATGACTGCGGCTACGTTCATCCTCATCTACAAGAAGCCGGAAGATGCCGCCGCGACCGGCGAAGCCCTCAAGTTCTTCCATTGGGCCTATGCCGAAGGCGACAAGATGGCTGAAGACCTCACCTACATCCCGATGCCCGACGCCGTTGTGAAGGATGTCGAGCAGATGTGGGCTTCCGACATCGTCGGCCCGGACGGCAAGCCGATCTTCGCCGGCATGTAGTCGGTGGCTCGTATCGGTAACGAGTAAGTGTGCCTGTCCATCATGGCAGGCACCCCTCTTCCTCCCCCGCCTACGCGGCTGGGGGAGGAAGAGTTTGGCCGGCGAGCCGCGCGTCAAACGGCGGAGAAAGTGGGCGCCGGTCGTCTGATTGAAGTCAGCCGGGCTGTGGATCGGTCCCGATTGGCAAACAGGCCGGCTTCCTGTTTCTCCAGAGTCGTCTAGGAATCCGCCGGAGAGTCGAATGGCAGAGGTTGCATTGAACGGCGTCACCAGCTCCGAGATCGGTCTGTTTCACCAGTCGCGGAAAAAAGCCCTGGTCCGATTTGTTTTCGGCGACCGGCTGTTTCGCGGCGCCACTCTGGTTTCCGCCCTGGCGGTTCTCCTCCTGCTCGGCGGCGTCATTGTCTCGCTGGTCCTCGGCTCGCTCCCCGCCATCAAGGCTTTTGGCCTCGGCTTCCTGACCACCGAAAGCTGGAACCCGGTCACCGAGAAGTTCGGCGCCATCGCGCCGATCTATGGCACCGTGGTCACCTCGCTGATCGCCATGGCGATCGGCATCCCGGTCTCGATCGGCATCGCCATCTTCCTTACCGAGCTCTGCCCGCATGTCTGGCGGCGCCCTATCGGCACCGCCATCGAGCTCCTCGCCGGCATCCCGTCGATCATCTACGGCATCTGGGGCTTGTTCGTCTTCGCGCCGTTCCTTCAGGCGACCCTGCAGCCCTTCCTCATCGACGTCTTCGCGCCGATTCCGGTTCTCAATAACCTCTTCGCCGGTCCGCCCTACGGCATAGGCGTGCTCACCGCCGGCCTCATTCTCGCAATCATGGTGTTGCCCTTCATCACCGCCATCACCCGCGATGTCTTCGCCACCGTGCCCCCGGTGCTCAAGGAAGCCGCCTATGGCGTCGGCTGCACGACCTGGGAAGTCGTCCGCCGGGTCGTCATCCCATACACCCGGGTCGGCGTGATCGGCGGCGTCATGCTCGGCCTCGGCCGCGCTCTCGGCGAGACCATGGCGGTCACCTTCGTCATCGGCAACGCCCATCGGATCGCTGGTTCCATCCTTGCTCCCGGCACCACCATTTCGGCGACAATTGCCAATGAATTCAACGAGGCGGTCGGCGATCTCTACACCTCGTCGCTGATCACCCTCGGTCTCATCCTCTTTGTCATCACGTTCTTCGTTCTCGCGGCAGCGCGCCTGATGCTCCTGCGCCTCGAGCGGCAAGGAGGCTGAGGCAATGTCCCTCTACAGCAAGCGCCGCCGCCGCAGTTCAATCCTGATGACGCTTTCGGTGCTGGCCACAGTCTTCGGCGCCACCTGGCTCTTCCTGATCCTCGGTACGCTTCTCTGGAACGGTGTCGGCGGCCTCTCGCTCGACGTCTTCACGACCAATACCCCGCCGCCCGGCAGCAGTGGCGGCCTCGCCAATGCGATCGTCGGCAGTATCTTCCTGACGGTCGTCGGCGTCTTCATCGGCACGCCGATCGGCCTCCTCGCCGGCACCTACATGGCTGAGTATGGGCGCAACACCGTGCTCACCGAGGTCGTCCGCTTCGTCAACGACATCCTCCTGTCGGCGCCGTCCATCGTCGTCGGGCTTTTCGTCTACGAGATCGTCGTTGTCCCCATGGGCCACTTCTCCGGCTGGGCCGGCAGTATCGCCCTGGCCATGCTGGTGGTGCCGGTCGTCGTCCGGACCACCGAGAACATGTTGCTCCTGGTTCCGAATTCGCTCCGCGAGGCAGCCTCCGCGCTCGGCGCGCCGCGCTGGAAGATGATTGCCAGCGTCGCCTATCGCGCCGCCAGGGCCGGCATCGTGACCGGCATCCTCCTCGCCATTGCCCGCGTCACCGGCGAAACGGCCCCGCTCCTCTTTACGTCTTTGAACAATCAGTTCTGGAGCCTCGATCCGAACGCTCCGATCGCCAACCTGCCGGTGACCATCTTCCAGTTTGCCCTTTCGCCCTATGCCGACTGGCAACAACTGGCCTGGACCGGTGCCCTGATCATCACCTTCGCCGTGCTCATCCTTAACGTGGGCGCGCGTTACCTCTCCAGCCTGGGGCAAACGAAATGAGTCAAGTCACGCATGCGTCGCTTGAACCGCCGATGATGGCGCCGCCGGTCTCGCACGAGACCGAGAAAGTCTCCATCCGCAATCTCCGCTTCTACTACGGGCAGACCATGTCGCTGAAGGGCATCAACCTGCCCCTCTACGAAAAGCGCGTGACCGCGTTCATCGGCCCGTCCGGCTGCGGGAAGTCGACGCTGCTGCGCGTCCTCAACCGCATGTACGACCTCTATCCCGGTCAAAGGGCCGAAGGCGAGGTGATGTTCGACGGCACCAACATCCTGTCGCCGAAACAGGATCTCAATCTTCTGCGGGCCCGCATCGGCATGGTGTTCCAGAAGCCGACGCCGTTCCCGATGTCGATCTACGA
>JBDTLN010000402.1:0-2957 GCA_039934795.1 Bauldia sp.
GCTTGCCTTTGGGACCCTGCACCTCAACGGCGTTGTCGAGCACCTTGACGGTGACGCCTTTGGGGACCGCGATCGGTTTCTTTCCAATTCGGGACATCTTCTGAGCCTCGTTCTGATCGTCGTTGGCGCTGGGCGGTCAGGCCCTTACCAGATATTGCAAAGCACTTCGCCGCCGACGCCAGCCTTGATCGCCTCGCGGCCGGTCATCACGCCGCGCGACGTCGTGAGAATGCTGGTGCCGAGGCCCGCCAGCACTTCCGGCACATCGTCGCGGCCGAAGTAGACGCGGCGGCCGGGACGGCTGATGCGCTGCACGCCCGTGATGACCCGCTCGCCGTGCGGGCCGTACTTGAGGAACAGCCGGAGCGTCTTGACGGCTGCGGTGGTCGCGGCCGCGGCGTCATCGAGGACCTTGAAGCCCTGGATGTAGCCTTCGTCCAGCAGGATACGCGCGATGTCGGTCTTGATCCGCGACGCCGGAAGGTCGATACGCGTGTGCTTGGCAATCACAGCGTTGCGGATCCGCGTCAGCATGTCGGCAATTGGATCGGTCATATCTTCTGAACCTTTTCCTACGCGATGCGGGTTTCGGCCTGCCGGGGAATGCACCACGCACTCCTCACGCCGCTGGCCGACGGCGCACCGCGCATCGGTGCTCTACCAGCTGCTCTTCGTAACCCCGGTGATGTCGCCCTCGAGCGCCAGCTTCCGGAAGCACAAACGGCACAGCGCAAACTTCCGGATATAGGCGCGCGGCCGGCCGCACAGGCGGCAGCGATTGCGCAGGCGAACCTTGAACTTCGGCGTCTTGTGCTCTTTAGCGATCTTCGCGGTCGTTGCCATATTCGTCTTCTATTCCTATGACGGCCTGAACGGCATGCCGATGAACTGGAGCAGCTTGCGCGCTTCCTCGTCGCTGCGTGCCGAGGTGACCAGCGACACGTTCATGCCGCGCGCCTTATCCACCTTCATGTAGTCGATCTCGGGGAACAGCAGCTGATCGCGGAGGCCCAGCGTGTAGTTGCCGCGGCCGTCGAATCCCTTCGGCGAGACGCCCTTGAAGTCGCGCACGCGCGGCAGGGCGATCGTGACCAGGCGGTCGAGGAACTCCCACATCCGCTCACCACGCAGCGTGACCATCGTCCCGATCGGCTGGCCCTGGCGCACCTTGAACTGGGCGATCGACTTCTTCGCCCGGCGCGTGACCGGCTTCTGGCCGGTGATGCGAGCGAGCTCGTCCGAACCGGTATCGATGATCTTGGCGTTCGACGTTGCTTCGCCGAGCCCCATGTTGACCACGATCTTGCGGATCCGCGGTACCGCCATCAGGTTGGTGTAGCCGAACTCCTTGCGGAGCGCGGGCACGACGTCGGTCTGGTATTTGTCTTTCAGCCGGCTCATTTGTCGACCACTCCATCGCACTTACGGCAGATGCGGACCTTGCGGCCGTCGCCGAGGATCTTGTGCGCGACGCGGGTCTGCGCCCCGCACTCCGGGCAGACCAGCTGGACGTTGCTCGCGTGCAGCGACGCCTCGCGCTCGACGATGCCGCCCTTGATGTTCTTGCCGGGGTTCGGCTTCGTGTGGCGCTTGATCATGTTCACGCCCTCGACGACCAGGCGGTTCTTCGCCGGATCGAGCTTGAGGACGCGCCCGCGCTTGCCGCGGTCCTTGCCAGTGATGACCAGGACGTTATCGTTTTTCCGAACCGGAGTTGCTGATCGAGCCATAAATGAAACCTGCAATTCTGAATTCAGCAGTCTGAATGCTGAATGCTTTAGAGCACCTCGGGTGCGAGCGAAATGATCTTCATGAACCTGCGCTCCCGCAGTTCACGGGCGACCGGTCCGAAGACACGGGTGCCGATCGGCTCGTTGTTGTCGTTCACCAGCACCGCGGCGTTCCGGTCGAAGCGGATGTAGCTGCCGTCGCGCCGGCGCTGCTCCTTGGCGGTCCGGACGATCACCGCCTTCACCACCTGGCCCTTCTTCACGGTGCCTTCGGGCGTCGCTTCCTTCACCGAGGCGGTGACGATGTCCCCGAGCCGCGCGTAGCGGCCGGTCGATCCGCCAATCGCGTTGATCACCGCGATCTTGCGCGCGCCGGAATTATCGGCGACGTCAAGGATCGATCGCATCTGAATCATTGTCTGTTCTCCCAGGGACGGGTCAGCCGGGTAAGGCGGGTGACGACCAGCCCTGACCTGACCGACCGGGCCTGCCTATACCTGCGCCGCCTGCCGCACGATGGTCTTGAGCGACCAGCGCTTCCGCCGGCTGAGCGGACGCGTTTCGACGATGGCGACGATGTCGCCGATCTTGGCGTCGCCTTTTTCGTCGTGCACCATGAACTTCGACGTCCGCCGTTCGGTCTTGCCGTAGAGGCCGTGACGCACCTGCCACTCGACCGCAACCACGATGCTCTTCTGCATCTTGTTGCTGACGACGACGCCGACTTTTTCAGATTTCTGTGCCATGTTGTTCGACTCAACCCCGAGTGCGCCGGTTCGCCAGGAGCCGAGATGGCTCCGCGTGCCTGACGGCCTCTGCGGTTATACCGCCCCCCGCTTCTGCCGCAATACCGTCTTGACGCGCGCGAGATCGCGGCGCACCAGTCGCATCTTGTCGGGCGCCTCAAGCTGCCCCATCGACTTCTGGATCCGCATCCGAAACAGCTGGTCGGCGAGATCGCGCTCCTTCGCTCCCAGTTCGTCGGGGCCCAGATCGATCAATTCCGCGGCCTTCATAGCAACTTCTCCTGGGCGAACCGGGTCGCGAACTTGGTGAGGATCGGCAGCTTCGCCGCCGCCAGCCGCATCGCCTCGCGCGCTTCCGTTTCGCTCACGCCTTCCATCTCGAACAGGACGCGGCCGGGGCGGACAACGCACACCCACTGATCGGGTGCGCCCTTGCCCTTGCCCATGCGCGTTTCCTGCGGCTTCTTGGTGATCGGCTTGT
>JBDTLN010000403.1:0-2933 GCA_039934795.1 Bauldia sp.
GGCGACATTGATGTATTTCCGCCCGGCCTCTTGGGCATCGTGGATGGCGGCGGCGAGCGGTTTTTCGCCGCGGATGCTGGCGAGCTTGATGAGCATCGGCAGGTTCAGCCCGGCAATGACCTCGACCTTGCCCTCCTCCATCACCGAGATGGCGAGGTTCGACGGCGTGCCGCCAAACATGTCGGTAAGGACAATCACACCGGAGCCGTCGCTCACCCGCCCGACGGCATCGAGGATGTCCTGACGCCGCCGCTCGACATCGTCATCGGCGCCGATGGAGATGGTTTCGATTGCCGTCTGCGCCCCGACGACATGTTCGAGGGCGGCGCGAAATTCCACGGCAAGCCTGCCATGGGTCACGAGGACAAGTCCGATCATTGCCCGCCTTGCCCGGCTAATCCTGGTTGCCCCAAGCCGCCCGGATCACGGCTCAAAGGCACTACGGCAGCATCCCAAACCCATGCCGCAGCGCCCGGGGGGCACATCTTGACCAATCGATTTTGCAACGCAAGAGGCTTTTGGCGCCGGTCGATCGGGCCCGGATCGCGACACGCTAGGGCCGCAATGCAATCACCGCAGCGGCAACGCGCAGCGCACCCTCGGCGGCGCCGGCGGGCAGCCGGAGGCAGGCCAGTTCGACGCCATCCACCAGCGTCGCGGCCTCGACCATATCGGGGAACCGCGCGCAAAGTTCCGGCGGCAGCAGATCGACAACGAGCCGGATGACGACGGGAGAGACGAAGGGCCGCCGGACAATGCCCTGGCCCCTTATCTCGACGAGGCCGGCAAGTTCCACAGGAGCAAAAGCCAGCAGGCGGTCGTGAACCGGCCGCAGGATCACCCGGTCGTCGGCGACGAGGCGGGCCGGCGAGGCGCGATCGAGGAGGGCCAGGAGCAGCGACGACTTGCCGCTTCCCGACGCGCCGCGAATGAGGATGCCGGTCTCGCCGGCGAGAAGCGCGCTGGCATGGACCGTCGCCGGTCGGCTCATCCGACGGCGAGACGCACGATGAAGCGGGCGCCAAGAACGACCGGCGGCGCGCCCGGCTCCTTGCTGGCGCGCGTCCGGTTCTCGACGGAGACGCGACCGCGATGCGCCTCGACGATCTGCTTGGTGATCGACAGGCCGAGGCCGGAATTCTGCCCGAAGGAATCTTCCTGGTCGGAGCGGTCGGTATAGAAGCGCTCGAAGATGCGTTCGAACTGGTCGGGGCGAATGCCCGGGCCATCGTCCTCGACGACGACCTCGAGGGCGCCGGGCACCGGCCGGGCGATGATGCGCACGACGCCGTCCTTGCGGCAGAAGGAGCGGGCATTGTCGATGAGGTTGTTGAAGACCTGGCCGAGGCGCCCGTCATGGCCGAGCACATAGTAGGCATCGGCGGCGGCGGGGGCGATGTCGAGGCGGATCGTGGGGCCGTCATCCGGGGTGGTGCTGCGCGCCATGCCGACGACGGTGGTGAGAAGCTTCGACAAGTCGATGGGCGTGGCATCCTGGCGGGCGAGCTCGGCATCGAGCCGCGAGGCATTGGAGATGTCGCTGATCAAGCGGTCGAGGCGGCGCACATCGTGCTGGATGATTTTGGAGAGCCGCGCCTTGGCCTCCTCGGTCTTGGCGAGCGGTAGGGTCTCGGTCGCGCTCCGCAACGAGGTCAGCGGGTTCTTCAGCTCGTGCGCGACGTCGGCGGCGAAGCTTTCGATGGCGTCGATGCGGTTGTAGAGCGCGTTGGTCATCTCGCGGAGCGCTTGGGCGAGATGGCCGATCTCGTCGCCGCGATTGGTGAACTCCGGAATCTGCGGCCGCGCGCGCATGCCGCGGCGGACCCGGTCGGCGGCTTCGGCGAGGCGGCGGAGCGGCGCGGCGATCGTGCCGGCAAGAAGGATCGAGAGGAGAATGGTGACGCCGGCGGCGACCAGAAAGACCCGGACGATCGCCATGCGTTCGGCGTGGACGATGCTGTCGATATCGCCGCCCTGGGTGGAAAGCAGCAATGCGCCGCGCACCGAACGGTAGCGCTGGATCGGCACGGCGACCGAGACGATCAGCTCGCCGCGATCGGTGATACGCACGATGCTGGTCGCCGAGCCGGCCAGCGCCGTGATGATCTCGGGGTAGCCCTTGCCGTTGGAGCCGCCGAGTTCCTGATAGATCGGCAGGTCGCCGCGCTGCAGCCAGATCTTCACGATCCGGCCGGCCTCGTCGAGGAGCGTCGGCTTCTCGTCGGTCGGCGGCAGGTCGAAGCGAAGAATCTGGCCGCGCGAATAGAGGTGACGCGAGTCGATGATCAGGATGCCGTCGCGATCGTAGATACGCGCCCGCGTGCGCGTCGGCGAGATCAGGCGGCGGAGGATCGGCGCGACGCGCTCCGGATTGATCGGAAAGTCGATGCCCTCGAACGGCTTGTCGAACGGCGACAGGCTTTCGCCGGTCTGCAGCGCGAGAAGTTTTTCCGGGTCGATGGTGATCGAGTCGGTGGTGTCGACGGTGGCCGAGGCGGCGATGGCGCCGGCGATGATCTCGCCCTGGGTCAGGAGACTCTCGACGCGGGCGTCGATGAGGCCGGCGCGGAACTGGTTGAGATAGAGAATGCCGGAAAGGAGGACGAGCAGAGCGGCGAGGTTGAGGACGATGATGCGGCGGGTGATCGAGGAGAAAGCGTGTAGGCCGAAGAACCGCGAGACGGAGGCCAGCCATTCGCGAATCTTTCGCAGGCGCGTCGGCGCCCGGACCATTTCGGCAATGCCCTCTTCTTCTACCCCAGCCGCCATGGCGCTCGCCGGACCGCGAGGCGGTCAGACCTCCTTGAAACGATAGCCGACGCCATAGAGCGTCTCGATCATGTCGAAGTCGTTGTCGACCGCCTTGAACTTCTTCCTGAGCCGCTTGATGTGGCTGTCGATGGTGCGGTCGTCGACATAGACCTGGTCGTCAT
>JBDTLN010000404.1:0-2928 GCA_039934795.1 Bauldia sp.
GCGCCCAGGGCGCGTGCTCGCGCGACGAGCCGCAGCCGAAATTGTCGCCGGCGACGATGATCTGCGCCTTGCGGTATGCCGGCTTGTTGAGGACGAAATCCGGGTTCTCCGAGCCGTCGTCGAGATAGCGCATCTCGGCGAACAGTCCCTTGGCGAGGCCGGTGCGCGCGATCGTCTTCAGGTAGTCCTTGGGGATGATCATGTCGGTGTCGACATTGAGGATCGGCAAGGGCGCGGCGACGCCGGTGAGATGATCGAACTTCTGCATGGGGCGAGCCTCTGGTTCGGCCGGTTACATGCCCCCGGCACGCGGAACGGTCAAGGCCATAGCGATTTGCCCGCCGCCGGCTTTGATGGCAAGACGGCGGCGAGGGGAGACCGTCCGTGACGCCGCACATCCACGCCAGGGCCGGGGACTATGCCGAGGCGGTGCTCCTTCCCGGCGACCCGCTTCGCGCCAAATGGATCGCCGAGGCGTTTCTGGCGGACCCGCGCCTCGTCAACAGCGTCCGCAACTGCCTTGGCTACACGGGCACCTGGAAGGGCAAGCCGGTCAGCGTGCAAGCGACCGGCATGGGGCAGCCGTCCCTCGCCATCTATGTGCATGAGCTGCTGACGCTCTACGGCGTCAAGACGCTGATCCGCGTCGGCACCTGCGGCGGCCTCAGCGAGAAGGTCAAGCTTCGCGACGTCGTCATCGCCGCGACGGCGAGCACCGACAGCGCCATCAACCGCGACGTCTTCGGCCACTGGCAGTTCGCCCCGGCGGCGGATTTCGCCCTGATGCGCGCCGCCGCCGACCTTGCCGCGGCGCGCGGGCTCGGCTGGCATGTCGGCGGCATTGCCGCCTCGGACGTGTTCTATCACCCGACCGGCGCCAAGGTTTACGACACGCTGCGCGCCCATGGTGTGCTCGCCGTCGAGATGGAATCGGCGACCCTCTACACGCTCGCCGCCCGCCATGGCGCCCGCGCCGTATCGCTGTGCGCCATGACCGACTCGATCATCACCGGCGAGCACATCGACGCCGAGGCGCGCCAGTCCTCGCTCCACGACATGGCCGAACTCGCTCTCGACGTGGCGATCGCCGGCTAGCGCGTCGCAGCCTCCAGCGCCTCCATGTCGGCGTCCGACAGGCCGAAGTGATGGCCGATCTCGTGGATGAGGACGTGGCTGACGATGCCGCCGAGCGTTTCCTCGTTCTCGGCCCAGTAGTCGAGGATCGGGCGGCGGTAGAGCCATATCATGTTCGGCATCTGCCCGGTCTGCGCCAAGGCCGCGTCATGGGCGAGGCCAATGCCCTGGAAGAGGCCGAGGATGTCGAACTCGGACTGAATGCCGAGGTCCGTCAGCACGTCTTCCTCCGGGAAATCGGCGACGCGGAACTGGATGTCGCCGACCAGCTCGCGGAACGCGTCGGGGAGATCCGCATAGGCGCTCCGCGCAAGTCCCTCGAGATCGTCGAGCGAAGGCGCCATGGCGTCGGGCGAGAGAGGTGGCGGCTGCGTCACAGAGGCGAACCTTTCCGAAGTTGGCGGGAGGGGTCAAGGCCGGCGGCGACATGAACGGGCGATAAATCCACGCCTCAGCTTCGGTTCAGGGGCGCCGCACTAGAAATCGCCTCAAGACGATCGATGCGCGATCGTTGCGGGAAGAGGTTCCCGACCCTCGAACCAAGGACGAAACAGATGATCACCAGGACCATCCTCGGCGCCACCGCCGCCGCCTTCATCGCCGCCGGCTCGCTCGGCGCCTCGACCGGCGCCGCCTCTGCCAACGGCATCTACATCGGCGGCAATGGCTTCAGCATCGGCTACAACGACGGCTACGGCAATTGGAACGGCCACGGCCACGGCGGCCACAAGGTCTGCAAGCCGATCTACAAGGAAGTTGCGTGGAAGGACCGTTGGGGCCATTGGCACAAGAAGGTCAGGCTCGTCGACTACAAGTGCTGGTGGACGCATGGTGGCCACAACTGGAACGACGGCTACGAAGGCGGCTACAGTGGCGGCTGGAACAACTACTAGTCGCGTCGACGCTACGCTGAACGGCCCCGCGCTTCGCGGCGCTGGACAAAGCCAGCGCCTGATTGGCCCGTACCAGCTTCTCGCGAAGGCCCAGCCGGAACGCCATGTCGAGTTCCTGCCCGATGACGCGGTCGCGCGACAGGAGACGCCGGAACGCCACCGCTTCAAAGGCGAAGCAGCGAAGCGGCGTTGCCGCCAGCGCCGTTGCCGTTGCCGGCTCATTGTTGGCGACGCCCATCTCGCCGACAAACTGACCCGGCCCGCAATGGGCGACCGTCGCCCCGCCAACCCTGATGTCGACGGCGCCCGAAACGAGGAAGGTAAGGGCGGTGACCGCCTTGCCTTCTTCCGTGAGGATCGCGCCCGGCGGCAGTTCCCGATAGGCGCACGCCTTCAGCAGCCGGCGGACGTCGGAAGGCGGCAGCCCCGGAACCACCGAGGCGCGCAGAACCATCTCGTCCGCGGTGAAGCGGCTGACCCGGTCGCGCCAGGCCGTCAGCAGCAGTTGGAAGAGGTTGGCGAGGATGAGCAGCAGTTCCCAGAAGCCGGCCACCGGATCGCCGAGGATCGCGGCGAAGTAGAAGACCCCCACCAGACCGGATGAAATGGCCAGAACCCTGAGGAGCCAGAGCTGGCTCATCAGCATGGAAACAATCAGGAGGATGTAGGACAGGTGGCCGAAAAAGGCGCCACCGGAAAACGCCGACTGCAGCCACGATCCCATGGCCGAACTCCCCCCGCCGCTAACCCGACGTGCGCAGTTGAGGGCCGAAAGACGGCAAACTTGCGGCTGCAAGCAAAGGCCCGGCGCTTGCGGCGCCAGGCCTCGGTCTTGAAAATCCAGGTCAGAGGATTGTTACGCTCACATCCATTGCCGCACATCGACGAAGCGGCCGGCGAT
>JBDTLN010000405.1:0-2928 GCA_039934795.1 Bauldia sp.
GGTGTTGGCCGTCTCGCTGTCGGCCGCCGCACCTGCACTGGGCGTGTCTTTCGCCGGCGCCGACTTGATGCTCGCCGTTGCCTCGTCGCTCACCTTCGGCTTCTTCTTCGGCTTGGGAAGCTCACCAACCGTCTGCGGCGGCGTTGGCGCAGGGCGGGGATCGACGAAGGCCGGCGCCGTCGTCGCCTCCGGCTCGGCATGTTTCGTCCCAAAAATCCGAGAGATAAGCGAGGGCTCCGCCGCCCGCTCGGCGGCGCGCTGTGCCTTCTCTTCGGCTTTTGCGTCCGCAGCCGCTTGATCCACTGCGGCTTTTTCCGCCGCCGCTTTCAGCCCCGCTGCCGCCGAGGCCATACGCACCTCGTCGCTTGCCTGCTTGGCGGCGACGGCAGTGCTGATCCAATCCGGAACGCTGTAGGCCGGACACGCGGCCGACGCATCGAACGTCGCGCCGCCGGCGTCGGCATTGAACACATAACCCTTGTTGCAGACGTCGACCTTCGGGGGCTTGCGGGTGACTTCAAACTGGTCGGCGCCGGCTTTCAGCATCTTCCAGAACGCCATGCTCGGATCGCTGGCATGGCGCGCCATATTCTCCGCGGTCATGCGGAACGGATAGGCCTGGATCTGGAAATCACGCTGGCCACCGCGGAAGGAATCGCGGGCAATCGCGAAAAGCTCTCCCGCCGACTCGTCGGTCATCGAGTAGCAACCCGCCGACGAACAGGCGCCATGCACCATGAGGTTCGACCCGGTGCGCCCGAGGGCGCGATCAAAGGCATTCGGGTAGCCGATGTTGAAGGAGAGATAGTAGGCCGACTTCGGATTCATCTGCGCGGGTGTGACCGTGTAGAAACCCTCCGGCGCCTGCCGGTCGCCTTCCTTGACCTTCGGCCCGAGCCCGCCCGACCACTTGCAGATCTGATAGGTCTTCAGCATGGCGAAGCGGCCGTCGGTCTGCTCCTTCCACACTTCCAGTTCCGAAGTCTCCTTGTAGATGCGGATGAGGACCTGCCCGGTCTCCTTCATCCCGAGTTGTTTCATCTTGTTGACCAGCTCGGCCGGCACCGGCGCGAACGCCTTCGGGGCGTCGGAGCCCTGGCAGGCGGCAAGGAGCCCGGCCAGCACCAGCCCGGCCAGTGCCCGCAAGATGGATTTCCGTCCCGCCATCCGCCCTTGTCGTCCCTTTCAAAGCGCGCCGCGTCGGCCCCGACTCACCATCCGCGGAGCGGCGGCCATTAATACTTCGTCAATCTTTACGATAGGTTAACCGGCAATCCGGCACCTGATCTGCCGGCAGTCTTGCCAAAGAGTCATGGCAAGCACAAGGCAGGCTGGCGGGCGGCCGGCCGGCGGCTACTGCCGCTGCTCCCGTCTTTCCATCGACCGAAACAGCCCCCAGGCGGCCTTCATCTCGACCTCGCTCGCCGTGCCGTCCGCAACCACAATGTCGACGATCCGGTGGGCAATCTCGGCGCCATGGCTCGGCTCGGCCATGAGGCGGCCGAGAGCGAGCTTGGCGGCACGCTGCGTCGGAACGTGGTTGTCGATCCAGCGCGCAACCCCCTGCTCGCTGTAGGGTCCGGCGCGGCCGGCTGCGCGCAGCCTGCCCAGCGCGTAGTCGAGAATGACGGCCTGTTCTGCATCGTGCAGTTCGCCGTCTTCCATGGCCAGGTACAGAAGCACCTTGGCGCCATCGGCGAAGAAGCCGACCTCCTCGAGCGTCAGGTGGCCAGTGGTTCGATCCCCGCGAGCGAACCACGCCCCCGGCACGAACGAACCGACATAATCGGTTGGATCGCCAAGGTCCTCGCCGGTCCGGTAATCGGCGACGGAGCCGATCCGGTCAAGCCGGAACGAACGGCGACCGTTGCGCAGCAGGCACCAGGCATCCAGATAGACGACACCGTTGTCCCGTCGGGCGCCTTCGCAGCGGATCGTCCGCACGCTCCATTGGCCACTGGCGTCGGTGTACCCGATCGCGACGCAGAGTCCGTCGATATCGACAAACTCTTCGGCGCCTGCCTCCGGCTCCTCGTCTTCGGGCGGTCCACCCTGGGCATGGCCGGGCGGCGGCCTCAGGGGCGGCTCGACTCCGGCAAGCACCGCGTCTTCAATCTCGTCGGGGGGCAGGTCGCTCGCGTCCGGCTTGCGCAGGTTCGACGGGCTGGTGTCGATGCCATCCGGGAGCGGGTCTCGCCGGTGCACGCCGTGCTCGAAGAGAAACGCCATCATCGCCAGCCAGGCATCCTCCAGGGCACCGTGCCGCTCGCCTTGCCGCTGCACGCCAATGTGACGGCACACCGAGTCAAGTGACGCGCTGCCAAGGCGAAGGGCGCGGAAATTTTCCATGGTGCAAAAGACCGGCGGCCCGATCGTCGGAGCCCCGGCCGCGGTCAGTTCGCGATTGATGAAAGCGATGTCGAACGACGCGTTGTGTGCAACGACCACGTCGCCGTCGTTGACGAAGTGCGATATCGCCGCGGCATTGGCCGAGAATGGTTCCTGATGGCGAAGCAGCGCGTCGTCATAGCCGTGCACGGCGAGAGCCCGGGGATGGCTCGGCCGCCCGGGCGCGCATATGAGGTGAAGGCCGCTGACGTCGAGATCGTGCTGATGCACCGAGGCGGTGCGGAGGGCGATGGCGGCAATCGTCACGACCCTGTCGTCGGCCGACAGTCCGGTCGTTTCGACATCGACAAATATTACCCTCTCCGGCAATTCCGACATGCGCCCGTCCCCCCGGCAGGAACGCAACGATTCCACAACCGTGAGAATATGTCGACGGCCCGGACACCGGAGTACTGCTGCAGCCCCGAAACCGCAGCGGGCGCTGCCCGCCTAAAGCGAGCGGCCGATGGCGAGGAACTTGTCGCGGCGCTGGCGGCGAACTTCTTCCGGCGGCAAGTTGTCCAGCTGGCCCAGCGCCTC
>JBDTLN010000406.1:0-2927 GCA_039934795.1 Bauldia sp.
CAACGACGACTTCACGCCGCGCGACTTCGTCGTCATGGTGCTGAAGGCGGTGTTCAAGATGACCGCCGACCAGGCCCTGCAGGTGATGATCACCGCCCACAAGCGCGGCGCCTGCGTCGTGGCGGTCTTCGCCCGCGACATCGCCGAGACAAAGGCCACCGAGGCGACCGACGCCGGCAAACAAGCCGGCTTCCCGCTGATGTTCACAACCGAGCCGGAAGAGTAGCCTTAAACCGCTTCGGCGGCATCGGCGGCGGCAACAATTCGCAGCAGTCCCGCCCGCGCGTCCGGCGCCTTGAGACCGCGCGGCTCGTAGACGTGGCGTTCGAGGAAATAGCCTGTCAGCCGGAAGGCGTCGGCGAGGTCGCGCGCATCCGGTGGAGCGCCCACTTCGGGCGCGGCGAGGAAGGCCGGCAGCCGGAGAAGCCGGTCGCGATAGGGCTCGCCCGAAGCGCGGCTCACCGCCCTTCCCGTCTTCGGCGAGACATAGGCGAGATCGTCGTTGGTTCCGGTCGCGGCGCAACGCTCAAGGTCGAGACCGAAGCCGAGTTCGTCGAGGAGCTTCAGCTCGAACCGCACGATCACCGCACCGGCAATCAGCGGATCATCCAGCCAGTCGAGGATGGCGACCAGCCCGTCATAAAGCTGCCGATGCGGATCGCGCTCGGGCAGGAGCCGGAGCAGGGCCGCCACGGTCTGGATGCCGTAGACCCCCGCCGGGCCCGCCATCAGCCGCGCCGCCCGGGAGGTCGTCGCCTCGATCGTGTAGTTGCCGAGATGTTCGTCGAGGCGCGCCCGCCAGGTGGCGTGCACGGAATTGCCCGGCTGAAGGACCGGCTGCATTCGGCGCGACCGCCCGCCCCGCACAAGCCCCAGATGCCGTCCGCGCGTCGGCGTCATCAGTTCGACAATGAGGCTCGTCTCGCCGTGACGGCGGGTGCCGATGACAACTCCCTCGTCGATCCATTCCATGGTGGATCAAATCAGATCATCAATCGTCACGCCGAGCGCATCGGCGATGGATCGCATCGTCTCGATGGTGCCGACGCGCCTGCGCGTTTCCATCTGCGTCAAATAGGGGCGCGCGATTCCGGCCTTCTTGGCCAGAGCGGCTGCCGTCATCCGCCGGAACTCGCGCCACACCCGGATCGGGTTCTCACCGTCAAGGATGCGATTGGCGAACTCGGCGGGCACAAGTTCTTCTTCTCCCGTCGCGAGACGACGTTTGACCGCGTCATAGGCACGCACGTCGGCCGCATCTTCCGCAGCGGCGACCAGACGCTCGTAGTCGGCAAGCGGGATGACCGCCATGCGATCGCCGCTCGGTGTCACGATGATGTCGGGCTTTCCCATGTCAGTCCTCATAGATTCCGCCACGCGGCCCAATTTGCAGAATAGACAAGACGCTCCCGTCCCGATCGAAGATCACACGCCAATCGCCGACCCGCAGCCGATAGCCCGGCCGGCCACGCAACTTTTTGACGTTGTTGGCAAGGCTTGCCGGATCCGCCGCGTATCTCTCAATCCTGGCGCGGATCGTTCTTGCGACATTGGCCGGCATCCGGCTCAGAGTGCGAAGAGCCTCAGAGGCGTAGACGACGTGCGCCATTCGCATTTATACGTAGCATATCGCTACATATAAGCAAGTTAACTGCACCCCGCTCACCCCTTCGGAAACTCGATCCCCATCTCGCGATAGCGTTCCGGGTCGTCGCCCCAGTTCTCGCGGACCTTGACGAACAGGAAGAGGTGGACCGGCCGTTCGGCGATTTCGGCAATCTCCTTGCGGGCGGCCATCGAGATCGCCTTGATCGTCGCGCCACCCTTGCCGATGACGATCTTCTTCTGGCTCTCGCGCTCGACGAAAATTGTCTGCTCGATCTTCGCGGAACCGTCCTTCTGCTCCGTCCAGTTCTCGGTCTCCACGGTCGAGGCGTAGGGCAGTTCCTGGTGCAGGCGCTCGAACAGCTTTTCGCGGGTGATCTCCGCGGCGAGTTGCCGAAGTGGCTGGTCGGAGACCTCGTCCTCCGGATAGAGCCAGGGGCCTGGCGGCACCGCCTCGGCGAGATATTTCATGAGGTCGTCGACCCCGTCGCCGGTCCGGGCCGAGATCATGAAGGTGCGGTCGAAGCCGGCCCGGCCATTGGCCTCGGCGGCAATTACCAGCAGAGCATCGCGCCTGACCGCGTCGATCTTGTTGAGGAGAAGGAGTTTCGGATGGTTGATCTCCGGGAGTTTGTCGAGGAGACCGCGTGTCTCATCGTCGAGACCGCGCTCGGCGTCGATGAGGAGAGCGATCAGGTCGGCATCGCGGGCGCCGCCCCATGCGGTATCGACCATCGCCCGGTCGAGCCGGCGTCTCGGCCGAAATATGCCTGGTGTATCGACGAAGATGATTTGCGCGCGGCCCGCCATGGCAATGCCGCGCACGCTCGCGCGGGTCGTCTGGATCTTGTGGCTGACGATCGAGATCTTGGTGCCGACGAGGCGGTTGATCAGCGTCGACTTGCCGGCATTCGGCGCGCCGATCAGAGCGACGAAGCCGCAGCGTGTGTCCGGCGTGGCGTCTACTTCGTCAGCCGCCATTGCTCACCACCTTCCAGACGCCCTCGCGATGGAGGACACCTCGCGCCGCCGCCTGCTCGGCATCGCGTCGCGTCCGCCCCTCGCCGGCGCCGGGCTCGAAGCCTTCGATCTTCACCAGCACCTTGAAACGCGGATCGTGCTGGGGCCCGGATTGTTCGACGATGCCATAGGTGGGCTCGCGAAGCCCCTGCCCTTGCACCCACTCCTGCAGCGTCGTCTTGGCGTCGCGATGAGTGGCGGCGACATTGTGCAGCTTGCCGCCCCAATGGCCGCCGATGAAGGCGCGCGCGGGATCGAGGCCGCCGTCAAGATAAAGCGCCGCGATCAGCGCCTCACAAGCG
>JBDTLN010000407.1:0-2921 GCA_039934795.1 Bauldia sp.
ACGAGCCGGACCTGCGCACCGTCCTGAAGAAGGAAGGCTTCCTGACCCGCGACTCGCGCGTCGTCGAGCGCAAGAAATACGGCCGCAAGAAAGCCCGCCGGTCGTTCCAGTTCTCCAAGCGCTGATCGCCGGACAGTTCGGAATGCCGAAGGGCGGGCCTTGGCCCGCCCTTTTCTTTGAAGTCCACTGTCGATGCACAGGAACAGACGAGCGGTCGTCACCGGTTCCGGTGCAAACGCGAATCGGCTCATAGTGCTGCCGTAGTACCGGGAGCGAGCCTATGTATCTGGCGGCAATTATCCTTCTGCTGGCCGTCCTGCCGGTGCTCTCGATTCTGGTTGAATTCGTCACCACGACGGGTGCCGGCCTCCTGCCTCTCGTCGGCAAGTGGTTTGTGTTCTGGGCTGGTGGCGTTCGCCTGTTCCTCGCCGGGCTCAGCCAGGTGTTCCGGCCGCAATTCACCTATGGCGGAATTTTCAATATCAAGGACCCCGAGGCGGGCAAGCTGGTCAAGGAGATCGGCTTCGGCAATCTCTCCATGGGCCTTGTCAGCCTTTTCACGATCATTGTCCCCGATTGGATCGTGCCCGCCGCCCTTGCAACCGGCCTCTACCACCTGCTTGCCGGCATCCAGCACTGGTTGAACGGCGTGCGCGGCACAAAGGAGACGGTGGCGCTCGTATCTGACCTCGCTGTCGGCGTGATCCTCCTGCTCTTCGTGCTGCTGACTGTCTTCTCGACGCGGCAGACAATCGCCGCCTGAGGCTTCGCCGATGCGTTCCTCCCTCATTGTGCGTCACGACTACGATGCCGCATCCGCGACGCTGACGGTTACGTTCGTTGCGGGGCGCATCTACGCCTATTACGGCGTGCCGGAAGAACTTGCCGCGGCTTTCGGGATCGCCCTGTCCAAGGGCCGCTTCTTCAACGAGCGGATTCGCGACGCGTATCGCTGCCGCGAACTCGATCCGGTCTCCCGCGTCGCGCTGTGGTGAGCGTGCGGTCTAGCCGCAGAGCCACTTGACGAGATTGCGCCAGAAATCGCGATAGGCGCGGCCGGGCTGTTCCATGTCATCTCCCGGCTCCCGCCCCCAGCCGATGAAACCCGGCGGTCCCCAGTGGGGACCGCAATCGGAAGAGAAGATCGCGCTCCGCCCCTTGCCGACCGACCGGAGCGCGATGAAGGGATCGCCGCCGATCGTCGCCACGACCGTAGCGTCCGGCCGCGCCGTCGACCGGCTGTAGCCGAGGAAAAAGGGCCACTCCGCCGGCAGCCCGCGCATCACTTCATGATCCGGCTTAAGGACGCTCGGCACGACGCCTTCCGGCCGCTCGCTGCGGTCGTCGCCGGCGAACAACGTCACCGGCAGCACGTCCTCGACGGGTGAGCCGCGATAGTTGGCTTTCCCCTCAATGCCCTGGAAGGTCATGTAGCCGCCCACCATGAGCAGCCCGCCGCCATTGGCGACGAAATCGCGCATCAGGGCGAGCCGGTTGGCCGGCGCCCGCTGCGAGCGGATGAAGCTCGGCGCCGGCAGGAGCAGGGTGTTGGCGCCGATGTCGCTGAGGATGATGGCGCGATAGGCGGCCATGTCCTTCTCGGTCGAAGGGAACTGCTCGGCCGCGATGTGCGACGGCTGATAGGTCACGTCGTAGCCGCCGCCCCGGATCGAGGCGATCATGTCGGTGCCGCCCTCGGCATAGGTGCTGGTCTGGAATGAATCGAAGCCTTTGACGTGGGTCGAATGGGTCGTCCACGACTCGCCGGCAATCAGTACCTTCGGAGCATCTGCCATTCGGTCCCCCACCTGTTCGATCTTTAAGTTCTAGCGCGCAAAACCCCACATGGGCTCGCCGCTTGCCCGCGTGGTGAAAAGGACCGCCATGGCGATCAGCACAAGGACGATGGCCGCGATATTGAGAAGGCCGATTTGGTCGGCCTGGAACAACATTCCCCCGACGCCTGAGCCCAATGCCTGGCCGATGTAGATGCAGGAGGTATTCAGCGCGATCGTCCCCGACGCCAGTTGCGGAGCTGCCCCGACAAGACGCGCCTGTTGCATGGAATTGATCGAGGCGAAGCCGAGGCCGATAAGGCTTGCCGCCACGAACATCGCCGGGAGAAGGCCGAAGCCGACCGCCCAGACGATGCTGCCGCTCAGCGTCGCCACCATGAACAGGTATTCGGTCTTGAGCGTGCCGAGGACACCTACGATGCGCGTCCCGACGATGTTGCCGATCAGCCCGGCAACGCCGAACGCGGCGAAGAAGGCACCGATGGTCGCAACGCTGGCCCCGGCATATCTGGTGAGCAGCGGCGCCAGGTACGTGAAGATCGCGAATTGTCCGGTAACGAGGATCGCGGTGACGGACAGGATCAACAGGATGCGCTTGTTGCGCGCGACTTCGCCCCAGCTCTTCAGCGACATGGGTGCGCCGCGCAGCCCCGCTGGCAGGCCGTAGATGAGCAGGCCCGTCACCAACAACGCCGCGGCGCCGAGCGCGGCGTAGCTGGCGCGCCAGCCGATCTGCGCCGCCAGGGCTGAGATGACCGGGAGGCCGACGGCCAGCGACAGAGACCAGCCGATGAAGATGAACGCGATGGAGCTCGGCCGCTCCTTCTCCGAGACCATCATGGCGATGGTGCCGGCGGCTTGCGGCGTGAAAGGCGCCGCGCCGACCAGCATGATCAGGCGGATGATCAGCAAGGTCGTATAATCGGGGGCCAGCGCCGAGGCGAGATTGGTCAGTGCCATGACCAGCGCCGAGCCGGCAAGGAGCGTGCGCCGGTCGACGCGAGTGGTGAGGGTCGCCATGATCGGCGAGCCAAAGCACAGCACCACCGCGCCCCAGGTCACGAGGAGCCCGGTCTGGACGATCGTCGCGCCGAGACTGGCGGCGAGGTCGTTCAGCATGCCCGC
>JBDTLN010000408.1:0-2920 GCA_039934795.1 Bauldia sp.
TTTCACAGCCTCCAGCAGCCGTTCGGCGGTCTCGAACATTCTGCTTCGGGAAAGGACAGCGTCAGCGGACGCCTCAAGGAATCCTTGACCGACATGGCACCGCTGCAGCGCCAGGTGTTGTTGTTGACGGTGTTGGAGGGTTTCACCATCGGCGATGCCGCCGAAATTCTCGGCATCGACATCGAAGCCGCCGAAAATAGCTTGCGGGAGGCGCGCGAAGAATTGCGCCGCGTGGCATCGGTTCGTATTCTGGTAATCGAGGACGAGGCGATCATTGCATTGGACGTCGCCGACATCGTTCGCAACGCCGGCCACGAAGTCGTAGGCATAGCCGCGACGGAAAAGGCAGCGGTCGAACTGGCGAAGAAGCATGCGCCGCACCTCGTGCTGGCGGACATTCAGCTCCGCGGCGCCGACAGCGGCATCTCCGCGGTCAATGAGATCATGAAGGCCATGACGGTACCGGTCATCTTCGTCACCGGCTTTCCGGAGCGGTTGTTGACCGGCAAGCGCGTCGAGCCTGCCTTCGTGATCTCGAAGCCGTTCGATCCTGATCTTCTTCGCGCGGCGATCGCACAGGCGCTCCACACCGTATCGATCTGACCCGGACCGCCGGATGTCGACCCGATGGTCGCTGCGTTCGAAGCTGGCCAGTCTGGTGATTGTGTCATGCCTGCCGATACTGGGACTCGCGGCCTGGGATGCCGACAGCGGCTTGCGGACGTTGGAAGCGCAACGTGCCGCCGCCGTCACCTCGGCAGCCGAACTCGCAGTGTCGCGCTACCGTGTAGTGATCGAGAGCACCCGGCGATTGCTGCCGGCGATCTGTTCCGAAGCCACCGTGTCGAAGAGTGCAGGTCCCGACGCGGCCCCGTCCGACATCACCGGCTGCGAGATGTATCTCGGCGGGGTTCTGCAGGCTTTTCCCACCGAATATTCCGGGGCGCTCGTCACGGATGACAAGGGGACCGCGCGCTGCTCGAGTTCGATGACGATCGTGGGCATGAGCTTCGCCGACCGGGCGATCTTCAGCCAGGTTCGCGACACCAAGACATTTTCGCTTGGCGCCCCGATCGCCAGTCGGGTGACCGGCGTCGCCGTAATTCCTGCGGCGCTGCCCGTTCTGCGCGGCAGCGAGTTCGGTGGCATGTGCGCCATCGGTATTTCGCTCGCACATTTCGCCAACACCGTCTCCTCCGCACCGACCGGGGGAGGAGCGGCGGTGGTCCTGGTTGATCGCACTGGCGCTTCGATCGATTCCAGCGCCGTGACGGCGCGGACCTTGCCTGTCGCCACCCGGGTCGCCGCGGCGATCGCCGGTGGGCGGGCCATGTTCACAGAGTATGGTCAGGACGGAACGCTTTACGAATTCGGACTTCGGCCCTTGGTCGGAAGTACCATGTTCGTCATCGCGGCCGTACCCGTAGATCAGAGCTTGCTCGTTCTTGCGCGCGCGGGAAGCAGCTTTGTTCTGGTGCTACTTGCTCTTCTCGTGACGCTCGTGGCGATCTGGTTCGGTGCCGATCGCTGGTGTGTGCGGCCCCTGCGATACATCCAGGATTTCGCTGGCAAGGTCAGCCGTGGCGACATCGCAGACTTCGCGCCGCCTCGACCATGGAGTCCAGAATTGACGAGCGTTGGCCACGGCGTTACGGCGATGGCGGCGGCGATTGCCAGCCGCGAGGCCGAATTGCGCGCCGGCCTTGAGCAGCGCGACCACATGCTTCGCGAAATTCATCACAGGGTTAAGAACAATCTGCAGATGATCACGAGCCTGCTCAACCTGCAGGCAGGTGAAATCCGCTCGCCGCGCATCCGGCGCTATTTCGGCGACGCCCAGAATCGCGTTCTTACCCTTTCGGTCCTGCATCGGCATCTCTATGAGCGGACCAGTTGGGCGTTGGTCGATTTCCAGCGTTTCATCAGCGATCTGGTGCGCCAGATCTCGGTCGTGGACCTCAACGACAATCCTGCGTCGCCGCGCTTTCACATTCGGGCACCGATCATGGCGGTCGGGCCCGACATGGCCATTCCCGTGGGCTTGATCGTGACGGAGGCGGTGAGCGCCGCCCTGCGTCACGACTTCAGTGGCGTCGTGACGCCTGAGATTCGAATCGAAGCGGCTGAAAGCGACGGGCAGGTTACCTTCGTCATCGAGGACAACGGTCTCGACAGGCACGGCAGCGCGATGCGGGTGGGCGGACGCGGCGTCTTCGGCCTGACCTTGATTCGCGGCCTGGCGTCGCAACTCGGCGGTGAGGTGGCGGTGACGACGCGCGATAGCGGCGGCACGCGGATCGTCGTCACCTTCCCGATGATGTCCGAGCAGGCCGAGGATGCCTAGCACCTCGCCCGCCGGACGCTCGATCGGCGTGATTGTCGGACTGACGATTGCAGTGCTGATCGCGAGCGGCGCCATGCTCGCCATCAACCATTCCAACTCCGCCGCTCGACAGCAGCGTCTGGTGATTGGGAACTACGAGACGATGGCGTTGATGCGCGAGACTGTGATCGCTTTGCAGAGCGCCGAACTTGGCCAGCAGCACTATCTGCTGACCGGCGATCCGGCGGCTCTCGAGCCCTACGAGCAGGCGCGCCTGCAAATCGAGGCCGGGCTGCGCCAGCTCGGGGTGGCCGCCTCCACCGATCCGGAGGCAGCGCGGCTCGGCCGGGAGTTCCGCGGCCGGACAACGGAAGAACTCGAAAGGCTCCGTGATACCGTGGCGGCCTATCGGCTCTATGGCCGCGATGCCGCCCTAGCCCTGTCCCGAACCGGTGCGCCCGACGCGTCCATGGAGCAGATTCGCCGAGCCGCCGACATGGTCGTCGAGGGCCAACGGTTTGTGCTGGCGCAACGGTTGGCGACGCTGCGCTCGGAGCAGGCCAAGTCCGATATCGCCGGCCTGCTCGTCATGGGAGG
>JBDTLN010000409.1:0-2916 GCA_039934795.1 Bauldia sp.
AGCCGCGCACTTGAGGCGAGCATGAAGATCAAGAGCTACGAGACCTTCAAGTGCGACGCCGGCTGGCGGACCTTCTCGTTCCTGAAGATGGTCACCGACTCCGGCATCGTCGGTTGGTCTGAATACAACGAGAGCTTCGGCAGTCCCGGCCTCTCCGGCGTGATCGACGTGCTGATGCCCAGCGTGATCGGCAAGGACCCGATGGCGCTCGAGCTGATCAACGCCGTGCTCGCCACGCGCTCGACCCAGTCGCGCGGCGGCGTGGTGCGCCAGGCGATCGCGGCGATCGAGAACGCGCTGCTCGACATCAAGGGCAAGGCGCTGGGCGTGCCGGTCTACCAGCTGTTCGGCGGCAAGCTGCGCGACCGCATCCCGGTCTACTGGTCGCATTGCGGCTCCTACCGCATGCGCAATCCCGACATCTGCGGCACGCCGGCGGTCCGTTCCTACGACGACATGGCCCGGACCGGCGAGGAAGTGCGCAAGAAGGGCTTTGGCGCCTGCAAGACCAACATCGCCATGGAGGTCGACGGCAAGCTGCGCGCCTACCGGCCGGGCTTCGTCGTCGGCAAGGGCTTTCCGGAGCGCAACTGGGACGCTTTTATCGCGCGCAGCGCCGCGAAGACTGTGGAAGCCTTCCGGGCGGGCTGCGGGCCCGACGTCGGCATCATGCTCGACACCAACTTCCATTTCCGTACCGAGGGATTCAAACGCATCGCCGAGGCGGTGGGGCCGGCCGGGCTCACCTGGCTGGAACTCGACGTGCACGACCCCAAGTCGATCGCCCTGATCCGCCGCGACTCACCGTGCCCAATCGCCTCGGGCGAGACGCTGCTCGAGCGCCGCGACTTCCGGCCCTATTTCGAGAACTACGCCTTCGACACCGCTATCGTCGACGTGATCTGGAACGGTTTCAACGAGTCGCTGAAGATCGCTTCCCTGGCCGACGTCTACGAGGTGAACGTGGCGCCGCACAATTTCTACGGCCACCTCGCCAGCGCCATCTCGGCGCATTTCTGCGCCGCGGTGCCCAACTTCCGCATCATGGAGATCGACATCGACGGCGTGCCGTGGCGCGACGACATCGTCGATCATCCGCCGGTGTTCGAGAACGGCGATTATATTTTGCCGAAGGGGCCGGGCTGGGGCGTCGAGCCGAACGAGGCGGGGCTGCGGAAGCACCCACCCAAATCGTACGTGGTGGCGCAGTAGAGGCTGGCCACCGTCCGCAGCTTCGGGCGGTCAAGCTTCTCGGGGCGGGATCGACGGCTTGTCGGTCTCCGCCAGGAAGGACGAAACCCAGTCTTCGAAGACCTGGGGTTGATCGTCGTGAACATAGTGACCGGCATCGGCCACGTCTCGCCAGCGCAGATTGGGATTGCGGGCGCTCATGGCCTCGGCCGCTTCCTTCTTCAAATAGTCCGAGCGACCGCCGCGAAGGATGAGGGTCGGGCAACTGATCGCCTCGACGTGGGGCCACAGATCGACCTGGCGCGACGGATCCGGGTTGAGGCGGGCTTCCGCAATGCCGAGATGGTCGTACTGCCACGTCCAGGTCCCGTCGCTTCGCTGCTTCAGCATGTTGCGTAGCCGATCGAGGCGCGCCGCCTCGGTGACGGTTGGCCGCAATTTGCGCATGAACTCGACGGCCGCATCCCAGCTCTCGAAGGAATCCGGTGCCGACAGGAGTTCCTGACGGATGCGGACGGAGCCCGCACTGTCGTCCGATGCGCCGGGGCCGGCATCCTCGATCACGAGGCGACGGACACGCTCGGGGTTTGCCGCCGCATAGACGTAGGCTGCAATGCCGCCCATCGAGTGACCCAGCAGGTCGAAGCGCTTCAGGCCGAGCTGGTTCACGACGGCCTCGAGGTCGCGGACATAGTCGTCGTTGTAGTACTGCCGCGCGGGATCCCAATCGCTTTCGCCGCGGCCGCGCTGGTCGTAGGCGATGGTGCGAAAGCGCGGCAGCAACGCCTTCGCCAAAGAGGCGAATGTTCGCGCGTAACCCCTGATGCCGTGCAGCATCACGATCGGTGATGCCGCCGGATCCCCCCATTCGAGGAGGCGAAGGGAAAGTTGGTCGCTTCCTTGTATCTTGTAGCTCCGTGGTTCCATGTGCGCCTGCACCTCTCGTCTAAGCAGCTTGCGGCCCGCCGAGCCGCGAATGCAGGCGGCCTCGAGTGGCGAAGGCGAAGGCGATCACGATTTCATCGGGATTGGGGGCGTCGGCAAACATCGCGCTGATCGTGTCGTAGTGCGAGCGTACATAGAGTTCGTCCTTGTGCGCGAGCGGTATGTCGATCGAGGCGCCGGGAGAGCCGCGTTTTCCCGTCGAGGGAATCCAGGCCTTGGCGCCGCCGATCGCCGAACGCACGGGATCGGCGAAGACCGTGGTCAGCAACGCATTGCCATGCTCGTACTCGCCGGCGGAACCGACGAGACAGGCCTTGCCGTAGCTGGCGACCCGGGCATTGCCGAGGGCGTTCCTGACACGCTTTCCGAACTCTTGTCCGAGGGATTCCGATGCCTGGACCATCCCGCTCAGGTCATGAACGTACTGGCCGGAGCAGGCGTTGTGGATCGCCGCACCGATGACGATCTTGCGGACGGGCTCACCGTCGGCAAGTACGCCCGTTTCGTTCGCCAATGTGTCCTCGATCTGGAGGTACCATTTGCGGATATGGAACTCGCCGAAGTTTTTCGTTCGCATCTGTTGTCTGTCTGCCTGAAATCCGTCTGCCTGAAAGAGGTCCGTGCCGTGCGCCGGTACCGCTAGTTGATTGATCGCGGGTGTGCCCGGACCGGCGCCTCGAATGGCGTCCAGGCGATCGCGGTGATCTCCGGAAACGAGCGCCACTCCTTGCGCCAGCTCGCGCCGCCGTCGACGGACCGGAAGAGGTCGCCATACTTCGT
>JBDTLN010000410.1:0-2914 GCA_039934795.1 Bauldia sp.
GGCCCGACAGCGTCTCGACGAGGCCCGCGGCCTTCACCGCGGCGACGAGCGTGGTGTGGTCCTTCGAATTGACGGCGTTCTCGATGATGTTCTTCGAGGGATACATCGGCGCGCCGCCGACCTCGACGGTCATCTCGGCGGCGAAAGCCGGAGCCGACGCGTAAATGCCGGCGGAAGCGAGAATGGCGACAACGGCGGTCGCCCGCGCAAAGGCGCGAATCTTGGTGGACATAAGGGAAACTCCTTGGATGACGTCTTCTCTATCGGAAGACACCGGAGCTACGGAGGCCCGCCGGAAAGGGTTTCAGCCGAGCGACGGTCGCCGTTCACAACGCCGTGATCGTTCAGGCACGGCATTGGCGGAAGAATTTGTGCGACTCTGCTGCCGGCATTGCCAGCATGTCGCGGAGGCGATCGCCAGCGGGATAGCCGCCACGCGCCATGACCCACGCCTGAATATCGGGCGACTGTTGCGGCGCGAACCGGCGAATGACCTCGCTGCCCGGTCCGGCGCTCCACAAGGTTGCCTTGTGAAAATAGAAGACCGCCCGCGGTGTCACGCAGACGACATTGCGCACCTTGTCGGCGAACAGCGCGCAAGCCGACGCGCAAGTTCCCGAAATGATGATCTGTTTGCGGGCCCCGCCGAGAACGGCGTGCGCGGCCGCTTCATACTCGCTCGCGATTCCGCCAAGATTCCGCGAGATCACGCAGGGTTCGCCGCATGCGCCGATCGCATTCAGCAATCCGTCGGCTCTCGCGGAAAAGGAAAGGGTCAAAAAGCCGCCAAGTACAACACATGCAAACACGCAACGCGGAATCGTCATAGCTCTTGCTCTCTGGAGTCAATGGTTCCACCCCGGCTGTTGCCAGGCTGGTAGGACGGGTGATGGGGAAGGGGTCGGCGCCGCTGTCCGGCGGGCCGTCAGGAGTCGAGCGCGCTTAGCTGATTGCGTTCCGCTCGATCATCAGGTTCGGAAAAGCCTCTGCGCCCGAACGCGCCAGATCGCCGGAGGCTTGATCCCCCCAGCGCATGCCTACGATGGCGCCTTGGTCGGCGCCGGAAATCATGTTGTTGTTGACGACGGCCGAACCGGCCCCGTCGGCGACGCTGATCGCGATGCCGATCGGCGCCCGCCGGATGACATTACCCGTCGCGGCGACATCGCGAAGGTAAGGTCCCCAGCCGAGCATCATTCCAGCCCGTGGCGCGCCGTCGATCACATTGCCGGTCACTGAAGCATCGGCTTCGACGGCGATGCCGATGCCGAAGGTGGAAGAGTCGTTGGAGTAGGGGCCCTTGCCGGTGAGGTCGCGAATGATGTTTCCGGAGACCACGGCGATGCGCCCGCCCTCCTGGAAGTTCGAGACGCCGATGCCGGTGGCGGCGCCGTCGATGATATTGTTGGCGATGAGCGCGCCAGCGAAGCTGAATTCGGAATAGATGCCGGTCTCGCCGCAGCGCGCGCAATTGTTGCCGGTGATCGAGATGTTATTCGCCGAGTTGGCGCGCACCGCCGTGAAGGCGCAGTCGGCGATGCGGTTGTTGGCGACCGTGACGCCGTGGGCGCGAAAGATGTTGATGCCGTTGCCGAACTCGCCGGTTCCGCCGTTGGTGGCGCCGATGCGCTCGACCCGGTTGGCGGTAACCAGCGTTCCGTCGGCCCCCTCGGTCCAGCGATGGATGAGGATGCCGCCATTGTCGCAATCCTCGACGACATTGTCGGTGATCGCCATCCCAGCCGATTCGATCGTCCGGATGCCGGCGTCGGCTGCCCGCGATATGCGGCACCCGCTGATACGTCCGGCGCAGCGGTCGAGGGCGAGGCCCGATTTGCCGCTGCCGACGATCTCGCAGGCGCTAATGGTAACGTTTGGCGAACCGACAATGTGGACAAGCCCTGGCACATAGTCGGCCAGCGCCTTGCCGTCGCCGTCGAGGACGAGCCCCGACAGCTCGATCAACGCGGCGCCTTCGGCGCTGATGAAGTGGCCGTCGCCGGCGAAGACCAGTCGCGAGGCGCCGGCGATGCCGACCATCCGCGCCCGCGCCGGCAGCACGACATTGGCGATAACGTAGCGGCCCGGCGGAATGAATAGCGGCTTGTCGACCGCGGCTGCGTCGTTGAGCAGCCGCTGGAGCGTCCGCCCCTGGTCGCCGTCGGCTCCGGCTACCAGCCCGTTCTGGTTGGCGTCGATCGAACCGCGCAGCAGCGGTGCCACGAACTCTCCGGCGCCGGCGGGCGAAAGCGCCGCCAGCGTGAAAGTTCCTGAAAGAAAGCTGCGGCGATCCATGGAGGCTCCGGAACGGGAATCCCGGAAAGCCACTCAAGGACCATGCCACCGAAAATGTCCCGTTCCGGGACACCAACGCGCATAAGGGCAGGGAACCGCCACAAACGCTAAGGTGGCGGCACATCCTGTCGCGCCGGGCAGGGCTTCACGAAAAGCGAGTTTTGGCGGGGAGGGTGGCAACCGTCCCCCTCGCCTTACCCCGCGGCCGCCTTCGGAAAATTCGCCCGCGCCGAGGGCTCGAAGCCGAGTCGGCGGTTCAGCTCCTCGATCAGGGTTGCCGCCGCGCCCGCGATCACCGTGCCCGGCGGGAAGATCGCTGCCGCGCCGGCTTCGCGCAGCGCCTCATAGTCTTCTTGCGGCACGACGCCGCCGACCACGACCATGATGTCGGGGCGGCCGCCGTTTTCCAGCGCCCGCTTCAATTGCGGCACCAGCGTCAGGTGCCCGGCGGCGAGCGAGGAGATGCCGACCACATGCACATCCTTCTCGATGGCAAGGCGCGCCGCTTCCTCCGGCGTCTGGAACAGCGGCCCGATATCGACGTCGAAGCCGAGATCGGCAAAGGCCGAGGCGATCACCTTCTGGCCGCGGTCGTGGCCGTCCTGGCCGATCTTGGCGA
>JBDTLN010000411.1:0-2911 GCA_039934795.1 Bauldia sp.
GTTCCGCCTGAAACCGGAACTGCTCGACCGGGGCACGGGCTTCTTCGAGCGCCATGGCACCAAGAGCCTCATCATCGGCCGCTTCATCCCCGGATTGCGGGCCTTCACGCCGGTGGCTGCCGGGTCGCTGGGCATGCGGCCCCGCGTGTTCATCCCGGCGAGCATCGTCGCAGCCCTTGCATGGGCGGTGGTGCATATCCTGCCGTCCGCCGCGGCCGGTGTGCTCCTCTCCGCGGTCGGCCGCATCAGTTCGCGCCTGGTTGCCGCCGTGGTCGTCTTCATCGTCGTCTTCGCACTGGCCGTCTGGGTGGCGCGACTCGCCGTCAACATCGTCGGCCCGGCGATGGCCGCGTCCTACGCCCGGGCCATCGCCTCGCTGGAGAGTTCGCGCAGACCCGTTCTTCGCCGGCTTGGCCTCCTCCTTGATCCGACCGTCGCCAACATCAACGCGCATATCCTCTGGGGCGTCGTCCTTCTGGTCTGCGCCATTGTGTTTCTGCGCATCGTCCAGGATCTGATCGAAGGCGATCCCATCGTTCAGGCAGACATCGCCATCCGCCAGCTGGCGCAGTCGTACCGGGCCGCTCCAGTCGACCGGTTGATGGTGTTCATCAGCGCCTTCGGCAGCACGGTCGCCATCGCCGTCTCGGTCGTGGTGCTCGTCGCGGCACTCTTCATCGGTGGCGCCCGCCGCTCGGCGGCAATCGTCGCCACTGTCTTTGCCGTGACGCTAGCGCTCGTGCCGCTGATCGGGCGTCTTTTCCAGCAGCAGCATCCGATCGAGCTTATCCCGGAGTTCGCCGCCTTCTCCTTCCCGAGCAGCCACGCCACCCTGATCACCCTGTTCTGCGGCGTGATCGCGGTGCTCCTGCGCACGCCGCTCGGAGCCCCCGCCCGGGTTCTGGTGTGGACCATCGGCTTCCTGATCGCCGCGCTGGTCGGCATCTCGCGTATCTATCTCGACGCGCAATGGAGTTCCGATGTCGCCGCAGGCCTCCTTCTCGGCCTCGCGCTGACCGCGGTTTTTGCGATGATCCGCAATGGCTTCCAGGACGAGGTCGGCAAATCGCCCCAGATACCGCTCATCGCCTTCGCCGCGTTTCTTGCCATCGGCGCGGTCAAGTCGTCCGTCACCTTCGACGCCGACCTGGCGCGCGCCGCGCCGCGGACCAGTGTTGTCGAGATGAGCGCGGCCGACTGGCTGGCAGGCGGATGGGCGCGGCTGCCGCAACGCCGTGTCGACCTCTTCGGCGCGACCGAGGAGGTGGTCTTCGTCCAGGCGGCAATTGATCCCGCGGCCATTGCACCGGCGCTGACCGCCGCCGGCTGGGCGGAGGCGCCGGCCTTCACCACCGGCGATTTCCTCTTTTTCCTCGTTCCGACCACGCCGCTCGACAGTTTCGCGCCGCTCCCGCTTCTCGACGGCGGCCGCCTGCCCGAGTTCACCTTCACCCGCGCCACGGCGCGACCCGACGAGCGGCTGGTCTTCAGATTGTGGATGTCCAACTTTGCCATCCGCAACGGCGGGACCGCCAGGCCCCTTCTTGTCGGGTCGCTGACCCAGGAACGGGTCGTCCATCCGTACGACGCGCTGACGGTGCTCTCCGATCGGCCCGTCGATCCGGCCACCGTCGACCAGGCGCGCGTCGCCGTCTCCAGCATCGGCGCTCCGGCGGTTACGCTGACCGAAAAGGCCGGACCCGACGGCCCGGTGATCCTTATAGGCCCGCGGGGACTTTAGGCGTCTTCGTCGAAAGCCGCGTCGAGGCCTTCGCCGAGGGCCGCCCCGGCGAGCCGCCGGGTGATGGCGCGGCCTTCGGCCAATGCCTCGCGATCGAGGCGCTCGACGATGATATTCGCCGCCTCCAGGGAACGGTCGAGGCGCGTCACGATGTAGTCGATCACGGCAGGCGCGACGGCGAGCTGGCGGTCGGCGAACAGCTTGGCGAGGACATGGCGGAGGAGATAGTCGTCGGGCTCGGCGAGGCGGACCGGCTGAGCGGCGCGCAGGCGCGAGGCGAGATCGGGCAGCGCCACATACGATGCCGCCGGCGCGTTCCGGCTGGTCAGCAGGACCGGCGTGTTGCGCTCGCCGGCGAGGTTGAGAAGGTGGAAAAGGGCTTCCTCATCGAACTTGCCGTGAAGATCCTCGACCGCGACCGCGCCGGCGGCGAGCATCATCTCCGCGTCCGAGCGGGATAGCGCGGGCGCGGCAATCACGGCGGCACCACTCGCCCGCCGCCAGATCTCCGTCAGGTGGCTTTTGCCGGAGCCGACCGGCCCGAACAGGTTGACCACCCGAACCGGCCAGTCCGGCCAGCGGTCGATCAGCGTGATCGCTTCGTAGTTTGCCGCCCCGGTCAGAAAATCGGCGCGGCCCGAGGCCGGGCGATGCGGCAGCGAAAAGGCCAATTGCCGGGGTGGCGGTCGCTCGGCATTCATCGTTTGCGGTTTGCTCCGCCTTCACGCCCGCGATAGATCGGGCTGTTCAGGTAGCGGCTCAGTGCGTAGCGCACCAGGACGCCGACCGCGGCCGCCGCCGGGATTGCGATCAACAGGCCGACAAAGCCGAAAAGAAGGCCGAAGGCGAAGAGCGCGAAGAGCAGCCAGACCGGATGCAAGCCGACACGGGTGCCGATCAGCCGTGGCTGGAGAACATAACCCTCGATGGTCTGACCGATGACGAACACGACCACGACACCGGCGATCGGCAGCCCGTCGGGCAGGAACTGCACCAGCGCGACGATGATCGAGACGACGAAGCCGATAGTGAATCCGAAATAGGGAATGAAGCTCAACACACCGGCGCCGACGCCGATCAGGAAGCCGAAATTCAGCCCGACGATCATCAGCCCGGCGGCGTAGATAAGGCCGAGGACGAGGCAGGTGAGACCCTGCCCCCGCACGAAAG
>JBDTLN010000412.1:0-2904 GCA_039934795.1 Bauldia sp.
CGGCAAGCAGGGCAATCCGGTTGGCGTCCTGGGTCGCCTTGCCGGTCGGGCTGGATGCCGCATCCGACACCAATTTCGTCTGGACGGGTTCGATTTTCGGCGGCAGGAGCCGGATGGCCTCGTCGAAATCGGGCAGTGCCTTTGCGAAGTCGCCTTTCTTTCGATAGACGATGCCGCGATTGACCCAGGCGCTGATCTCCTTCGCATTGATGCGCAGTGCGGCGGTCAGATCGGCGATCGCGCCTTCATTATTGTCTTTTCGCGTGTAGAGGACGATCCCGCGATTGATCAGCGGATAGGTCTGATTCGGCGCCAGGCGGATCGCGTCGCTGTAGTCGAGGATTGCTCGGTCGGCTTCGCCGATGCTCTGGTAGATCGAGCCGCGCTGGATGTAGAGATAAGCGTTCGTCGGCGCCCCGTTGATCGCGTCGGTCATGAGCCGGAGCGCCGCCTTGTAGTCGGCCTTCGAGCGTACGTCGCTTCCCTTGCCTTCGTCGGAGAGGCCACGATTAAGGTAGACGAGCGCAAGCTCGCCGCCCGTCAGCTTGCCCGTCTTGATCGCTTCCGTGCACGCGATCACTTTTTCCGGTGCGGTTGCGCCGGTGAAACCCTGGCAGATGTCGGCGTACTGCTGAAAGGTGGGGGTTGCTGCCGGCTTGTCGTCCTTGGGTTTTTGCTGGGCAAACGCGATGCCCCACGCGCCGGCCAAGCCGAACGCGACAGCAACTGCGGTGAAGGCGGAGACAAAGAGACGTATCCAGATCGTCATGTTAAGACCTCGACACACAGCACTATGTCCCTTCGGCCCCCCGATAAAGCTCCCCAATTCTGCAGCGCGAGTGATATTACCTATTTGGGCGGCTTTTCAAGCGCCAAAGCAGGGGCTATCTGCAATTTACGAGGCTAATTGATGGCGTAACGTCGCACGGCGGGGCAAATGACTCGCCAAATCGCCGGCAATTTCACGGCGAATGAAAAACCGGAGGAAAGAATGAAATTTGCGAAGCAGGGCATCGGGCGTCGGACGATCGGGCGTCGAACGGTGGTGGCGGGACTGGCAGGTGCCATTGCCGCCCCCGCGATTGGCCAAGCGCAGAGCACCTACCCCAACAAGCCCGTGCGCTACATCAACCCCTTCCCGGCCGGCGGCGCCACTGACACGCTTTCGCGGATTTTCTGCGCCAAGATGTCCGAAATCACCGGCCAGCAGTGGATCGTCGAGAACAAGGGAGGCTCGGGCGGCAACGTCGGCATGGACGCGCTCGCCCAATCGGCGCCCGACGGCTACACGCTCGGCCTGGGCGGCATCGCCAGCCATGCGATCGCCCCGACGCTCTACGCCAAGCTTCCGTTCAATCCGCGCACCGACTTCACCTTCGTCTCGACCATCTGGGTGCTGCCCAACATGCTGGTCGTCAATCTCGACGTGCCGGTCAAGGACGTACCTGAACTGATCGCGCTCCTGAAGAAGAATCCCGGCAAGTATTCCTATGCTTCGGCCGGTTCCGGGACGACGCTTCACCTGTCGGGTGAGCTCTTCAAGATCCTGGCCGATGTCGACATGCTGCACGTGCCCTACCGTGGTGCCGCGCCGGCCATGCAGGACCTGCTTGCTGGCCAGGTTCACATGATCTTCGACAACATCCCAGGCTCGCTTGCTCAGGCCCGCGCGGGCAAAGTACGGCCGATCGCGGTGACGTCGGCCAAGCGCACGCCCGTCGCGCCCGACGTTCCGACGATCTCCGAAACCCTGGTCGGCTTCGACATCGTCTCATGGACCACGTTGACAGGCCCGGCGAAGCTGCCGCCGGACGTCATTACCCGCTTGTCGGAGCTTTCCAAGAAAGCACTGGAGAGCCCCGACCTCATCGCCAAATTCCAGGATCTCGGAGCAACGGCGTGGTGGAGTTCGCCCGCCGACGCCCTGGCCTATCGCGATGCCGAGGAAGCCCGGCTCGCGCCGATTATCCGCAAGTCAGGCGCGCGTGTAGACTAGGCGTATGCAAACACTCACCACCGCTCAAGCCGTCGTGTCGATGCTGGAAGTTAACGGCATCGACACGCTCTATTGTCTCCCAGGTGTCCAGAACGATCCGTTCTTCGACGCCTTGTACGACCGCACCAATAAAATCCGGCCCATTCATGCCCGACATGAACAGGCCTGCGCCTACATGGCCCTGGGTCACGCCATGGCGACCGGCAAGCCCTCCGCCTATGTCGTGGTGCCGGGACCGGGATTCCTGAACACGACGGCGGCGCTGTCGACTGCCTACGCCGCCAACGCGCCGGTGTTCGCGCTCACGGGGCAGATCCAGCAGTCCATGATCGGCCGCAACATCGGCCAGCTGCACGAATTGCCGGACCAGCTTTCGATCATGCGCGGCCTCACCAAATGGGCCGATCGGCTGCGGTCGCCGGCGGAAGCGCCCGGCATGATCAACGAGGCATTCCGGCGCCTGCTGTCGGGCCGGCAGCGTCCCGTCGGCCTCGAGTGCGCTCTGGACACCTGGGCGCGGCGTGCCCCGGTGGAACTGATCTCGACCCCCGCCCAAGCTGACCCTTGCCCGGTCGACGAGGAGGCCGTCGAGCGCGCGGCCAAGCTCCTGGGGGCCGCCGAGCGCCCGATGATCGTGGTCGGCGGCGGCGCGCAGGATGCCGGCGAGTTCGTCCGCCTGATCGCCGAGATGCTCGACGCGCCGGTCATGACGGGGCGCATGGGCCAGGGCGTGCTGGATGGGCGCCACAAATTGTCGGTCACCATGCCGGCCGGCTATCGCTTTTGGGGCGAGGCCGACGTCGTGCTGGCCGTCGGCACGCGCCTGCAGCCGCAGCAGCAGAACTGGGGCCTCGACGATTCGCTCAAGATCATTCGCATCGACGTCGACAGCGAAGAACTCGATCGGC
>JBDTLN010000413.1:0-2903 GCA_039934795.1 Bauldia sp.
GGAGGCGTTTCTCCACGCGGCGCTGCCGGGTCTTGCCGGGGCGATGCGGATTGAGCGCGTTGCCGGCGGGCAGTCGAATCCGACTTTCTTTGTATCGTTCGACAATCGGCGGCTGGTCCTGCGCAAGCGCCCGCCGGGGCCGCTGCTGCCTTCGGCGCATGCCGTCGACCGTGAATATCGCGTGCTGAAGGCGCTCGCCGCCACCGACGTGCCGGTGCCGCCGGTGGTGCTGTTCCATGGCGAGGACGACGTCGTCGGCACGCCGTTCTACCTGATGGAGCGGCTGGATGGCCGGGTGTTCCGCGATTGCGCCTTGCCGGGCATTGCAGCCGGCGACCGGCGGGCGATGTATCTCGGCATGGCGGAGGCGATGGCGCGCCTGCACGCCGTCGATCCGCCGGCGATCGGGCTCGGCGATTTCGGGCGCGCCGGCGATTATTTCCAGCGGCAGATCGGGCGCTGGTCGAAGCAGTGGCAGGACTCGCCGAGCCGCACAGAGTTTCCGGCGATCGACGAGCTGGTGGCATGGCTGCCCGGCCATCAGCCGCCCGATGACGGGCGGCTCACTATCGCCCATGGCGATTTCCGGCTCGGCAACATCATGTTTCACCCGACCGGGCCGCAAGTCGCCGCCATTCTCGACTGGGAGCTGTCGACCCTCGGACACCCGCTCGCCGATCTCGGCTATTGCTGCATCGCCTGGCATTCGTGGCCGGACGAATATGGCGGGCTGCTCGGCCACGACCTTAAGAGCCTCGGTATTCCATCCGAAGCGGAGTTCGTGGCGCATTACCATGCGCACGCGCCGGGGAGCGGGGAGCTGACGCAATTTCATAAGGTGTTTGCATTGTTCCGCTTCGCCATGATCTTTGTCGGCATTGCCGACCGGGTGCGGCGCGGCACGGCGGCGGCCGACAACGCCGCCGAAGTTGGCAGGCTCGCCGGCCGCTTCGCCGGGCGGGCGCTCGACCTCATCGCCGGCGCCAAGCCGGCCAGACCCTTGTGACGGGAAGAGGACCTATGGATTTCGCCCATTCGCCGAAGGTTGAAGCGCTGCGGAGCCGGCTCTCCGCCTTCATGCGCGACCATGTGCTGCCGGAGAACCGGCGCTGGCTGAAGCTTGCCGAGGCGGGCACATATCCGCTCGAAGTCATCGAGCCGCTGAAGGCGCGGGCGAAGGCCGAGGGCCTGTGGAACCTTTTCCTGCCAACGCTTCGCGACGACGAACCGGGCACGCGCTTGTCCAACCTCGACTACGCGCCGCTCGCCGAAGCGATGGGCCGCCTGCCGTGGGCGGCAGAAATATTCAACTGCAGCGCACCGGACAGCGGCAACATGGAACTGCTGCACCGTTTCGCCACGGCGTCGCAACGCGAGCAATGGCTGGTGCCGCTGCTCGACGGGCGCATGCGCTCGGCTTTTGCGATGTCCGAGCCCGACGTCGCCTCGTCCGACCCGACCAACCTGCAGACCGAGATCCGGCGCGAGGGCGATGCCTTCGTCATCAACGGGCGGAAGTGGTTCAACACCGGCGCGCTGCATCCCAACGCCAGGATGCTCCTCGTCCTCGGCGTCTCCAATCCTTCGCCGGAGGCGGCGCGGCACGAGCGGCACTCCTTCGTCATCGTGCCGATGGATACGCCCGGATTCGAGGTCGTCCGCAACGTGCCGATCATGCACCACCTGGCGGTGGAGGGGCATTGCGAGGTCGTGTTCCGCGATGTGCGGGTGCCGGCAACAAACATCCTCGGCAAGGAGAACCAGGGTTTCGCGATCGCCCAGGCGCGGCTCGGGCCGGGGCGCATCCACCACGCGATGCGGACCATTGGCCAGTGCGAACTGGCGCTGGAGATGATGATCGCGCGCGGGCTCGAGCGGAAAGCGTTCGGGCGGAACCTGACGGACTACGCCAACAACCAGGACGAGATCGCGCTGGCGCGGATCGAGATCGACCAGGCGCGGCTGCTCTGCCTGCAGGCCGCCTGGATGATGGACATGCACGGCAACCAGGCGGCGCGGGTGGCGGTGTCGGCGATCAAGGTGGTGGCGCCGCGATTGCAGACGCGGGTCCTCGACCGGGCGATGCAGATGTTCGGGGCGATGGGGCTGTCGGACGACACGCCGCTGGCGGCGATGTGGACCTGGGGCCGGGCGCTGCGCTTCATCGACGGGCCGGACGAGGTGCACCTCCGCGTCGTGTCGCGCGACGAGATCGGCAAGGCCAAGGCCGATCCGCTGCGGACGGCGCCTTATCTCACCGCGCCATAGGCGAGGCCGGCTTCCGGCCGACGGCAAGGCTGGCGGCGACGCCGATCGCGGCAAGGGCGATGCCGAACCACATGGCAAGCGCGTAGCTGCCGGTCGCCACGTAGAGGACCCCGGCGAGCCAGGGTGCGATGAGACCGCCGAGGCCGTAGGCGACGTTGAGCTTGCCATAGACCGCGCCGAGGGCGCCGTGGCCGTAGCGGTCGCTGACGACCATCGGCATCACCGAGGCGACGCCGCCGAGGGTGGCGCCGATCAGGGCGAGCGCGGCGAGCGCCAGCGGCAGCGGTGCCGTGAAGGCGAGTGGCAGAAGCGCGACGATCATGGCCGCGTTGATGATGGTGAGAGCGACGCGGCCGCCGACCGCCTGTTCGAGGCGCCCGCCGGTTAGCGAGCCGCCGATATAGCCGAGATTGTAGAGGATGGGGCCGAGCCAGGCGCCGTCCGCCGCGCCCAAGGCGCTGAGGATGCCGGTCGAGTGGGAAACGACCATGAGGCCGACGGCGCAGATCGCAAAGAAGGAGACGGCGAGCTTGAGGAAGAGCGGCGCCAGCACCGGCGCGGCGGGGATTGCGGCTTCGCCGAGGGACACGGTCCGCTGCGCCAGCGGCCGCAAGAGAAGAAATACGGGAATGGCG
>JBDTLN010000414.1:0-2892 GCA_039934795.1 Bauldia sp.
GGGTCGCCAAGCTTGCCGGCGACGGCACGCCGGTCTTCCTCGACGTACCGAGTAACCCAACCGAGGCAGCGACCAAGGCGGCGCTTGCGGCGTACAAGGAAAGCGGCGCCGACGGCATCATCGCGCTGGGCGGCGGCTCGCCGATCGACCTCGCCAAGGGCGTGGCGTTGCTCGCGACCCATCCCGGATCGCTCGAGACCTACGCCGCGATCTATGGTGGCCTGCCGAAGATCACCGCGGCGGTGGCGCCGGTCATCGCCATCCCGACCACCGCCGGAACCGGCGCCGAGGTCGGGCGCGCCGTGCTGATCACCCTCGACGACGGGCGGAAGCTCGGCTTCATCTCGCCCTACCTCTTCCCGAAGCTCGCGATCTGCGACCCGGAACTGACGCTGGGTCTCCCCGCCTGGCTCACCGCCGCGACCGGCTGCGACGCGCTATCGCACTGCATCGAGACGTTCCTGTCGCCGCGCTTCAACCCGCCGGCCGAGGCGATCGCGCTCGACGGCGCCGGACGCATCTGGCGGAACCTCGAGCGTGCCGTCGCGGATGGCGGCGATCTGGCGGCCCGCACCGAGATGATGATGGGCTCGCTGGAAGGCGGCCTGACGTTTCAAAAAGGGCTGGGCGCCGTGCACTCGCTCTCCCATGCCCTTGGCGGACTGAAGTCGCCGAGCCTCCATCACGGCACGCTGAACGCCATCCTCCTGCCGCCGGTGCTGCGCGCCAATGCCGGCCATGTCGGGGACAAATATGCGCGGCTGGCGAAGGCGATGGGCCTCGCCGACGGCGCCGATCTTGCCGCCGAGGTGGACGCGCTCAACCGGCGCGTCGGCATTCCGGCGGGCCTCCGCACGCTTGGCGTCAGCGAGGCGCAACTGCCGTGGATCGTCGAGCGGGCCCTAGCCGATCACAGCCACCCTACCAATCCACGCCCGCTGACGGCGGAGGACTACGCGACGATTCTGGCGGCGGTGATGATCTGAGAAAGGCTTATCCGCCCCAGGCGCGGGTGAGCGTTTCGTGGAGGCGGCGGAGGGACGCGGCGGTGCGCGGGCAGACCGTCTTCCACGTCGGGTCGGCATAGCGCGCGCCGGGCGCCACCACCGCCTCGATCGCATCGGCGAGGGTCAGGATCTTGCCCATGTCGGACGGCGACACCGGGAAGGCGACGATGTCGCGGAAGCCATGCGGCTCCTTGTCGATCTTCTCGCCGTTCGCCGCCATCCACGCCTTGACCTTCTGGCCGATGGGCACGCCGCCGCGCAGCATCACTATGACCTCGAAGGCGCTGTCGAGGTCGGCGAGCACCTCGCAGAACCAGCCATGGAGCTGGCCGTCGGCGCGGAACTCGTCACCGCGGCCCTTGCGGTCGTCGACGACGAAGAGACCCGGCTTGTCGATGTCGCGTGACTGGCGGTCGGCGGAGTAGCCGTATTCGCTGAGGAACGCCTGCTTCAAGTCGCGCAGCTCTTCGATGGACATGGCCGACCCGGTCCCCCTGATGGCGCTGGCCCTCAATCCCGCCGCTTCGCGCCCGAATTGTGACGGCCCTTAACCATAACCTATTCTTCGGCCTCGTCTTCATAGCCGACGAGGTTGAGAGGCCGGGCGGGGATGCCGGCGAGCGTGCACCAGCGGACCAGCGCCTCCTCACGGCCGTGGGTGACCCAGACCTCGGCCGGCTTCAGCTCGGTGATGGTGGCCGTCAGCTCGTCCCAGTCGCAGTGATCGGAGAGGATGAGCGGCAGCTCGACGCCGCCCTGCTTGGCGCGCTGGCGGATGCGCATCCAGCCCGAGGCGAAGCAGGCCACCGGCTCGGGAAAGCGCCGCGCCCAGCGCTCGGCGATCTCGGAGGGCGGGCAGAGGACGACGGCGCCGGCGAAGTCGCCCTTGTGGCCGGCGGCGACCGTCGCCGGGAGCAGGGGGCCGAGGGCGACGCCCCAATCCTCGTAGAGCCGGCAGAGTTTCTCCATGGAGCCGTGCAGGTAGATCGTCCGCTCGTAGCCGGCATCGCGGAGCATCCGGATGACACGCTGCGCCTTGCCGAGGGAGTACGCGCCAACGAGGTGCGCGCGCTCGGGGAACTGGGCGAGGGAGGTCAGCAGCTTGCCAATTTCCGCCTCCGGCGCGGGATGCCGGAAGACGGGGAGGCCGAATGTCGCCTCGGTGATGAACACGTCGCAGGGAACCGGCTCGAAGGGCAGGCACGTCGGGTCGGCGCGGCGCTTGTAGTCGCCGGAGGCGACAATGGTCAGGCCGTCGGCGCGGACCGCGATCTGCGCCGAGCCGAGGACATGGCCGGCGGGGTGGAACGAGACTTCGGCGCCCTCGATGGCTGTCGTCTCGCCGAGTTTGGCGATCTGCGTCGTGCCGGCGAAATTCTCGCCGTAGCGCGCGGCCATGATGGCCAGCGTCTCGGCCGTCGCCATGACCGCGCCGTGCCCCGACCGGGCATGGTCGGAATGGCCGTGGGTGATCAGGGCGCGGGGCACCGGCCGGACGGGGTCGATGTGAAAATTGCCCGGCTCGCAATAGAGGCCGGCGGGGGTCGGGCAGAGGAGGTCTTCGGGGCGCATCGGGCGCTTGAAGATAGGGCGTTCAGGCCGCGTCGGGGAGGCCCGGCTCCGGCTCCCCGGTGCCGCGCCGGCGCAGGACGAGGATGCCGAGGCCGACGAAGATCAGCACCATGCCGGCGAGCCGCACCGGCCCGAAGCTTTCGCCAAGGACGATGGCCGCCGCCAGAGTCCCGGAGACAGGGACGAGCAGCGAGAAGGGCGTCACGGTAACCGCCGGGTAGAGCTTCAGGAGATGGCCCCAGGCACCGTAGCCGAGGGTGGTCGAAACGACCGAGATGTAGAGAAGCGCGCCGATGGTCCCGAGGGTCACGCC
>JBDTLN010000415.1:0-2889 GCA_039934795.1 Bauldia sp.
AGCCAGAACGGCGGCAACCACGCCGGCATGTTGCTGAAGGGCAGAACCTCGGGCCGGAGCGCGATGCCGAGCATTTCGGTCATGAAGGCGCGCCGCCGCCCGATGCGCGACCAGGCTTCCGGATATTTCGCCGCGAACGCCGCCCTGAGCGGTTCGTCGGCGAGCGCGATCCCGTCCTCGATATTGGTGGTGAAGTAGTCGGTTCCGGTGGCGGGGATCACGTCGCACTGGATCGCCATGCCGGAGGCGAGGGGCGTGCGGCTGCCCTTGCGGATCGGCGAGTGCACCCATTCGTCGAGGTGGATGAGATGGCCGGGATTGAGGCCGACGCCGAAGAACGGATCGCCGATCCGGCTCATCACCGCCTCGTAGAGGACGCCGCCCGCGACGCCGATGCCGAGCGCCTCGTACCAGGCGGCGACCGCGGCGAAATAGGGCGCCACCAGCTTCGGCACGTAGTCGCGGATCGCCGCCGGCAATCCCGAAGCGTCGCGGACGAGGAAGCCGGCGCGGCAATTCAGTCCGCCGAAAAGCCCGAAGGCACAAACCACCGGCTCGCCTTCCTCAATCCTCCGCGACGATGGGCTGGCAAGCCCGAAGCCTGTCCGCTCGCCGGACGACAGCATCAGGTGGACCGAGTGCGGAAAGCCGTCCAGCTCCATCAGCCGGACCGCATCGTATTCGCTCATGCCCGGCTTGATGCCGGCGATGACCTTGCGGATCGCGGCCGAGGTGAGGGTCGCGGCATATTCGAAGGCGGCGAGCTGGTCGACATCGTTGATGGCGCGAAGGCCGTAGCGCGGGTTCATGAAGATATCGGCGGCGTTGACGACCGGACCAAATGCAGCGAGAGCGTTGACGAGATAATGGGGCGTCTCGAACCAGTCCGGCTCGCTGGTCTCGTCGGCGGCCTCGTAGCCCTTCCAGCCGGCGAGCCCGATGCGCATGCCGGGCTTGAGGCCGGCGTCACGTAGCATCCCGGCGAGCGGCCGGGTCTTGTCGCGCGGCTGGCCCATGAGGCTGAGCGGCTGCCAGAGGATGCGTTCGAAGGCGCCTTTCGCTGCGGCCGCGTAGCCCCAGCCCTCATTGCCGACGAGGAGATGCGGCGTCCGTCCCGGGACGACGACGCAGATCGCCTCCTCGAAGCGCGGATCGTAGCCGGTCAGCCAGGCAATGTTGGCATTGTGCTCGCGGTCGCCATAGACCACCACGGCGTCCAGCGACGCCGTCGCGGCGCGGCGCTGCAAAGCCTCAAGCCGCGCGGCGTAAGTCGCCGCCGGAATGGCCGGCTCGACGGTAGGCATGCCGAAATCGGGGAGGGTGAGGTCGGTAAGAACTGGCGTTTTCATTGTTGCTCGCGGGTGGGATCGAAAGGCCGGACGACTGCACAAGGCTAGGGTCTTGGTGCAGCTTACGCATGCGCAAAACCGCCGTCGATTCCGCTCCCGCCGCCGGGCTTCGATGCGATCGAGCTGATCGGGCCGAAGCTCGATATGGCGAAGTATGTCGGGGTCGGCACGCGGCCCTGACGCCCGCGAACAAGTTTAAGCTTGAATTATTCCGCGGTTCTGAAACGATTGACGTCGCGTTCCAGCCCGCCGGTCAGCAGGCTTTGCCGGCCGGGAGGGGTTTTCCTGTCGCCCGCCACTGACGCGTTTCCGCGCCATGGCGGACGCATCCGCAACAACCAAAAGAATCGGGAAAGAGGGGTTTCATGATCAGGAAGCTCGGATTAGCCGCCCTGGCGGCTTCGACCATCGCCGTTGCCGCGGCTTCGTCCGCGGTCGCCGCCGACAAGCCGGTCTTCGGCCTTGTCATGTCTTTCAGCGGCTGGTTCCAGCCGATCGATGCCGACACGGTTGCCGGCGCAAAACTCGCGGTCGAGGAGATCAACGCCGCCGGCGGCGTCCTCGGCCAGCCGATCGAGATTGTCGAGTTCGACAACAAGTCCGAGCCGCCGCTTGGTGCCGACGGCGCCGTCGATGTCATCGGCAAGGGCGCCAAGGCGATCCTCTTCCCGAGCGATTTCGATTTCGGCGCCCCCGGCGCCTATGTCGCGCAGGGCAAGGATGTCGTTGCCTTCTCCGGCGCATCCGATCCGAAATTCGGCGTCCAGGGCGTCGGCTCGCTCGCCTACTCCTCCTCCAACGCCAGCCAGGCGCAGGGCGCGCTCCTCGCCGAGTGGGCCTTCAAGGACAAGGGCTGGAAGACCGCCTATGTCCTCCTCGACAACACCATCGCCTATACCAAGTCGCTCTGCGCTTCGATGGGCACGCGCTGGAAGGAACTGGCCGGCGATGCCGGCCTCCTCGGCGAGGATACGTTCCTCAACGGCGACGCCTCGATCGCCGCGCAGGTAACGCGCATCACCAGCCTGCCGACCAAGCCCGACGTGATCTTCTTCTGCTCCTACGCACCAGGCGGTCCGAGCGCCATCCGCCAGATGCGCGCCGCCGGCATCGACGGCGCCATCCTCACCGGCGAATCCCTCGACGGCGACTACTGGATCGGGACGGTGCCCGACCTGTCGAACTTCTACGTCGTCAACTACGGCTCCAAATACGGCGACGACCCGGATCCGGCGGTCAACGACTTCTTCAAGCGCTTCGAAGCCAAGTACGGCAAGAAGGCCGACGTCTCCTATGGCCTTCGCGGCTACGCGGCGGTGCAGGCCTGGGCGAAGGCGGCCAACAAGGCCGGCTCGCTGGAAGGCTCCAAGGTGGCGGCGGTCCTCGACACCTTCGACAAGGAGCCGCTGGTCATTGGCCCGACCACCTACACCAAGGATCTCCACATCCAGACGACCCGCCCGATGTCGATCATCGGCGTCGACAAGGGCAAGTTCGGCGCGGTGGGCCGGTTCACGGTGGAGAAGTATCCGCCGTTCTA
>JBDTLN010000416.1:0-2879 GCA_039934795.1 Bauldia sp.
TTCGATTCGCGCTTGAAGGAGAAGCCGACGATGACGCTGGCTTCGTTGCGGGTGTTGGCGGCGGGGCGCGTAGTGATGAGGAAGAAAGCCGGATCGCGCTGCGAGATGGTTGCGGAGTATTTCGAATCCTGCGGTTGCGAGGCGATGTAGCAGACCTTGCCGTCGTTCTCCGTGTGGCTGTAGGCATTCCACTGCTTGAAGGTGCCGAACTGGGTCGCCGACTGGGCCGACACGCCCGCCCCCGATGCGAGGAGCAGCGTAGCGGCGATGATGATCGAGCGTCTCTGCATCGTGTTCCCATGGGTTCGGGCCGGGCTAGGCGCCGACGATGAACCTTTTATTAAAGTTTGACCGGACCGGGTTACTATTTCATGAAACGCCGCGCCAGTGCCGGCGGCGCTCTGTCCTGCTTGACCGCTAAAATCGACGGGATTTTGACGCCGGACCGAGCTCAGCCGCCATTCATCGCCAGCGCGCGCCGGGCCGCCTCGCGGTGAACCGGGGTGATGTGGGCCTGCACGAGGCTGATCGTGGCGAGCAGTACGGCGGCGTCGTCGGAAAAACCGATGCCGGCGAGGATGTCGGGAATCGCGTCGAGTGGCAGCACGAAATAGGCGAGGGCCGCCAGCAGCATCACGCGGACGCGATGCGGCGTCGCCGGATCGAGGGCGCTGTAGTAGGCGGCGACCAGATCGTCGGAGAAGGGGATGAAGCGCGCCGCCTTGCGGAACACGCGCCAGAAACGGCCCTTCACCCGCTTCGCGCGGGTTGCCTCGTCTTCCGGACCGAGAATGTCGCCGTACTTGATATCGTCGCGCATCGCGCCCTCCACACAGTCACGCCCATGGAAATGGTATGGGGGCGCGCAGCCTTCAAGCGGAATCAGCGGCCGGCGATGGCGTTCATTGCCCTGGCGAGCTTGACATCGAAATCGGTGACGCCGCCGGCGGAGTGGGTGGAGAGGGTTACTTTCACGGTCTTGTAGGCATTCGACCAGTCGGGATGATGGTCCATCTTCTCGGCGGCAAGGGCGGCACGCGTCATGAAGCCGAAGGCCTCGTTGAAGTCCGCGAAAGTGAAGGTTTTGGCGATGGCGGCACCCTTCGCTGTCACCTCCCAGCCGGGAAGGGCTTTGATGGCGGCGTCACGGTCGGTGGCCGAGAGTTTCTTCGGAGCGGGCATCGGTGGCCTCAGGCGGCTACGGACATGAGCGGATATTCCGCCTCCACCACATACGGTCCGCCGCCGACCGAATTGCGCGAGGAGAAAAGGACAAACTGGCCAATTTCGAACGGACCGGCTGCAAAACCGCCGCGGAGGGTCAGGTAATCGGCAATGTCCCGGCTGGCCGTGCCGCGAAGGCGGGCGAGGGTGACATGCGGGATGTATTTGCGCCCTTCCGGCGGCAGGCCGACGCGCTGGAGTATGCGTTCTTGTTCGGCCTGCAATTCGCCGAGCGGCCGCGATGCGGCGATCCGGGCGACGACGGCATGGGGCTTCTTGGTGCCGAAGGCGGCGATGCCGTCGAAGCGCAGCGAGAAGGCGACGCGGCGGACGCTGCCGAGGGCATCGGCAAGGTCGTGGGCGACGTGCATGTCGACGTCGCCGATAAAGCGAAGGGTGAGGTGGTAGTTTTCCGGATCGAGCCAGCGGGCGCCGGGAAGGCCACCGCGGAGATAGGACAGGCGCTCGCCGATGGCGGCCGGGATCTCAAGGCCCGTAAAGAGGCGCGGCATGACTGGTCCCCTCTTTCTGGTGTATCCGCGAATCAAGAATCGCGGACCGCGACTCTCATGTAAAGCCTCGGCATGTCATTTTCATCCGGGGTTGTGAGCCGGTGCGCCGGCAAGTCGTTCGGCCGTATCGGGATTTGGCTCTGGGATCGCGGTCAGGCGTCGCACTCGCGAAAACCTTAGCAATTTCAACGAGGCCGCCGACAAGCGGGGCCTTGTGTGGTCGGGCGACGCAATCCATATTGTGGCCAGTCCGCCACCAAGCGGCCCCGCCCGTACAGGAGAGGACCACAGATGTCCAACTACGACAACCAGGCGACGCGCTACAGCACGTCGGTCGATGCGCAGAGCGCAATCGACCAAGGCCTGCGCGCCTATATGTTGCGCGTTTACAACTACATGGCGCTCGGCCTCGTGCTCACGGGCGTGACCGCTTACGTCGTCGCCAACACCAGCGTCGGCGCGTTGTTCTACACGCAGACCACCACCGGGTTCGGCATGACCGTGCTCGGCTGGATCGCGTTCATCGCCCCGATCGGGCTTGTCTTCCTGCTGAGCTTCGGCATCCAGCGGATGAGCGCCGGCACGGCGCAGCTGGTGTTCTGGATCTATGCCGGCCTGATGGGCATCTCGCTGGCGACCATCTTCTTTGCCTACACGATGACCAGCATCACGCAGGTGTTCTTCATCAGCGCCGCCACTTTCGGGGCCATGAGCCTCTACGGATACACGACCAAGGCGGATCTCAGCCGTTTCGGCTCCTTCCTGTTCATGGGTCTTATCGGCATCGTGCTCGCCTCGATCGTGAACATCTTCATCGGCTCCACGGCGCTCGGCTTCGCCATCTCGATCATCGGCGTCCTCGTCTTCGTCGGCCTTACCGCCTACGACACGCAGAAGATCAAGGAGATGTACGACGTCAACGACGACGGCACCGTGTCAGGCCGGAAGGCGATCATGGGGGCGCTCAGCCTCTATCTCGACTTCATCAACCTCTTCCTGATGATGCTGCGCCTGTTCGGCAGCCAGCGGGACTAACCGACCGCACAAGAGCTTGAAAAAGGGCGCGGCCACGGCTGCGCCCTTTTTGTTGGCGGACTCACCCTTGGATGTCACCGGCTCACGCATGGCGGCTTTCACCATCCG
>JBDTLN010000417.1:0-2867 GCA_039934795.1 Bauldia sp.
GAGGCGATCGAAAGCGGCGCGCACGGCGAAAGCGCAAATCGGGTCGCGGTGCGGGAAGTATGCCAGCCGCGACGTGCCGTTCGCCTCGATGCCGATGGCTATGCCGTGGGCAAGGCGCTCGATGACCGGCGCGACCGACCAGGGCATCAGGTCGAGAGTCTTGATGGTGAGCCCGCCGGCGCAAGGCTTGGCCGGCGCGTCCTTGCGGTCGAGCATGAGCACCGAGAGCCCGCCGGCACGAAGCCGCGCCGCCGCGGCCGTCGCCGAAGGACCGGCACCGACGATCAGGACATCGGCATTCATGCCTTGCTCCAAGGCATGAGGTGAACCTTTCAGACGATCAGCCGATAGGCCGGGACAGTCAGGAAGGGCGACAGGGTGTCGGCGGTCGAGAGGTTGCGGAAGAGTTCGACGGCTTCGGGGAAGCGGCCCTCGTCATGCGCCTTCTCGCCGATCTCGCCGCGGATGCGGACCAGTTCCTCGTGCAGGCACTTGTCGAAGAGCTCCCTGGTCACTTTCTGGCCGTCCTCGAGGGTCGCGCCGAAGTTGAGCTGCTGCCAGATCTGGGAGCGGCTGATCTCGGCGGTGGCAGCGTCCTCCATCAGATTGTAGAGCGGGACGGCGCCGCGGCCGCGGAGCCAGGCCTCGATGTACTGGACGCCGACGCGAATGTTTTCGCGAACCCCCGCCTCGCTGCGGGTGCCGTCATGGACCTCGAGCAATTCCTTTTGCCCGACAGCGACATCCTCGCGTTTCTTATCAAGCTGATTCGGCTGCGGCATGAACAGGTCGAAGATCTGTCTGGCGACCGGCACGAGATCGGGATGGGCGACCCAGGTGCCGTCGTGGCCGGCCTTGGCCTCGCGCTCCTTGTCGGCGCGGACCTTGGCAAAGGCGGCCTCGTTGACCGCCTCGTTCTTGCGGTCGGGGATCTGCGCCGCCATGCCGCCCATGGCGAAGGCGCCGCGGCGGTGGCAGGTCTTGATGAGGAGCTCCGAATAGGCCTTGAGGAAGGCCTTGCCCATGACGACCTGGCCACGGTCGGGGAGGAGAAACTCCGGCTTGTTCCGCAGCGTCTTGATGAAGGAGAAGATGTAGTCCCAGCGGCCGCAGTTGAGGCCGGCCATGTGCTCGCGGAGTTCGTAGATGATCTCGTCCATCTCGAAGGCGGCGGGAAGCGTCTCGATGAGGACCGTCGCCTTGATCGTGCCGTGGGGGATCTGCAGCATGTTCTCGGCGTGGGTGAAAACCTCGTTCCAGAGGCGCGCCTCGAGATGGCTCTCCAGCTTCGGCAGGTAGAAGTACGGGCCGGTACCCTTCTCGATCAGGGTTTTTGCGTTGGTGAAAAAATAGAGACCGAAGTCGAAAAGCGAGCCCGACATCGGCTCGCCGTCGACGGTGACGTGCTCCTCGGGCAAGTGCCAGCCGCGCGGACGGATGAGGAGGACGGCTGGGGTGGCGGAAAGCTTGTATTCCTTGCCGCTTGCCGGATCGGTGAAGTCGATCTTGTTCGCCCAGCGATCCTTGAGGTTGATCTGGCCCTCGACCTGATTGGCCCAGGTCGGCGAGGTGGCGTCCTCGAAATCGGCCATAAAGACTTTCGCGCCGGAATTGAGCGCGTTGATGATCATCTTGCGGTCGACGGGGCCGGTGATCTCGACGCGGCGGTCCAAGAGGTCGGCGGGAATCGGAGCGACCTTCCATTCGCCATCGCGGACGTGCCTGGTCTCCGGCAGGAAATCCGGCAACTCGCCGGCGTCGAGGCGCTTCTGGCGCTCCTCGCGGCGCTTCAGGAGCTGGAGGCGGTGGGCATTGAACCGGCGCTGGAGGTCGGCGAGGAAAGCGAGGCTTTTCTCGTTCAGCACCTCCTCGTAGCGCGGCCCCCACTTGCCGCGGATTTCAACGCCCGCAACCATCGCCTTTGCCTGCCCTTCCGCCATGACCTCGTCTCTCCAGATTTGTCGGCGGCCTTCGGCCGCTGCCCGCCGGACTTATGGCACAGGCAGGGCGGCAAAAGAACGGGCTAGCGCTCGAGAGCCGACCTGACGATGGCGGCGAGATCGCGTGCCGCCGCCCCTGGGTCTGTGGCGGCAACGATGGCCGAGACGACCGAGATGCCGTCGGCGCCGGCGGCAATCACCGAAGCGGCGTTCATCGCCGAGATGCCACCGATGGCGACGATCGGCAGCCGCGACTTCGCCCGGATGTCGCGAAGGCCGGCAAGATCGAGTGGCGGGGCGGCATCCGCCTTGGTGGCCGTGGCGAAGATCGGGCCAACGCCGAGATAGTCGACAACCGCCAGGCCCGGATCGGCAAGCTGGCCTGGTTCGGTGATCGAGAGGCCGAGAATGCGGTTCGGGCCGATGAGGCGGCGGGCATCTTCCGCCCGCATATCGGACTGGCCGACATGGACGCCATCGGCGCCGGAGGCGAGGGCGACGTCGACGCGATCGTTGACGATGAAGGGGATGCCCACGGACTTGAGGAATGCGGCCAGCGCGCGTGCATCCTCGACCAGCGGCCTGGTCTTGGCGTCGGGGTCGCGGAGCTGGACCATAGTGACGCCCCCGGCCACCGCCTGGCGGGCGGTCTCGACGACGCCGCGCGGACCGCTGAGAGCACGGTCGGTGACAAGGTAGAGCGAGGGGTCGAAGGCCGGCTTCACACCTTCTCCAGCCGTATCTCGGCATGTTTCTTCAGCAGCTTTGCGTCCATGCGGTAGAGGGCGTCGCAGAGTTCCTGCGGAATGTGGCCAGGGCCTTTCAGCTTGCTCGCCGCCTCGGCGCCGGCGGCGCCGAACACGGCGAGGCCGTAGACCGCCGCGGCAAGCGGCGGGCGCACGGTCGCGAAGGCGGCGGTAGTGGCGC
>JBDTLN010000418.1:0-2865 GCA_039934795.1 Bauldia sp.
CCAGGGATATGAAGAAACGCGGCTGGAGCTTCGTCGGCCCGACGACCGTCTACGCCTTCATGCAAGCGATGGGCCTCGTCAACGACCACCTCGACGGCTGTTATTGCCGCGCCGAGGCCGAGAAGGAGCGGAAAGCTTTCAAGCGCCCAGGCTGACTTCAGCCTATCCCGGCGACCCGCCTGGCGCCGCAGCCACAACCTTCTCCCACGGCTTCCACCGGTCCGTGCGGCTGCCGCAACCATCCGGGTAGTTTGCCCTCGCCGCTTCGAGGCTGGCGCTTCCCGCCTTCTCGACGATCATGTGGCTGACCAGCAACCGGTCGACGCTGGTGGCCGCCTTGTCCGAGAAGCCGAAGATCACATTGACCAGCCGCGGCGCCGCGCCCGAGTTCAACTCGACCAGCATCTGGCCGGCATATTTGTCGGTCAGCGACGCGCTGGGCCGCACGAAGCATCCGTAACGTATCTTCGCCCCGAACGGCCACGTGCCGATCTTCTCGGCGAGGCTCTCGCGCGGCGCGCCGTCGCTGCCCGGGAGGAGGTCCGACGAGTCGAACGACTGCGTCGCCACCCGCTCTGCAAGAAACAGCTCAAGCGACTTCGCTGACACATTGGCACCGCCCGCCTGGGGCGCCACCGCGACCAGCGTCGTGCCGAACTGGTCGAGGAACTCCCGTACCGCCGCCCAGCGCACATCGACACTGGGGTCGGGCGGAGCCGGCCCGGAGGGCAGGGCCACGGGTCCCGGCGTGTCCGGGGCCGGTGGCGGCGCCTTCGGCAGCGGGTCGCTCACCCCGAGCTGCGCCAGCAACTCCCGCTCGATCGCCTGCAGGCACGGCTCCTTCAGGCTCTTCAGCGTCGTGTCGCCGAACGAACCGATGAGCTTGGCGATGATCACCGCCCGCTCCTCGTCCGAGAATATCCGGTCAAGGGCGCTGCGGATCATGGTGCAGCCCTCGCCGGCGGTCTTGGCGTCGGTGCTTTGCAGCATCGTCGACCAGGCCGAGGCATTGGCCTTGATATACGCATCGAGGTCGACGCCGGTGCCCCCGCGGATCTCGGAGAAGAGGTTGCCGCCGGCATTCTGCACTTCGCCGTCGCCGGCAAAGAGCAGGAAGGCGGAGCGCTTGACCGCCCGCTCCAGCCGCAGTTCGGCATTGCCGACCACGAACACCCGTGCCGTCTGTCCCGGCCCGAGGATGAACTGCGGCGACTCCGTGTCGGTCTTGTCGAACAGGTCAACCAGCTTGCCGATCTCGTCCTTGCTGGAATCGAGCTGTGTCGAGATCGTGCTGACCGCCGTGCCGACCGCCCCGCCGGCGAAGAATCCGACCACCCGGCTCGCCAGCCGGAAGGTCGAGTAGAGGGTGTCGCTGACCGCCGCGTCCTTCGATTGGAGGAGGCTGAACTTGAGGCGGAGCCGCTCCGAGGCCGGCAGGTTCGAGGCGATCACGTCCTCGCAGGCGCTGGCGACGGCGCGTCCGCCCGCTCCCTTCTTGACGCGTGCGACGAGATAATTGGCGATCTGTTCCGGTTTCGCGTCGGTCGTTACGCCGACGTTCTCGACCAACAGCGTCAGCGCGAATTCGCGATCCTGCTTGATGAAGCCGAAGTTCCACGCCTTCTCGACGAAGGTCTGGGCGAAGGCAGCAACCGATCCGTCGTCGCAGGCGACCTTCAGGTCGACATAGTTGATCTCCTTCTGGTTGATGTCGCCGTTCTCGATGCGAAGGCTGGTGATCAGCGCTTTCGGCGAAACCGGCGCGGCGCCCGCCGGCCGGTTCTGGCACCCGGGCGACGCGGGCGCGAACCCGCATTTGAACGGTTTGGCGAATGCCTGGTCATGGTCGTCGCCGGGGATCGGCAAGGCAAAGGCGAGCAGGCCGGCAATGAGGACAACGAACACCGTGCGCATGGGTGGCCTCCAACACGCAACAACCGTGCATTGAGCGTATGGGAATGCGCCGCAGCCTTCAACACAACTCGGCGAGAGCGTTAACGGCCGCCGATGCGGGCGAGCAGTTTGTCCACCGCGGCGCTCGCCACACCGGTCCGCCCCAGCACGGCGGCGAGGCTCTTGCGGCTGCCCGCATCCCACTTCGCCGCGATGCTCACCACCAGGTGCGCCTCGGACTTGAGGATGACGCCATCGGCGAGCACCTTCAGCCCGTTGGCCCGGAGCGTCGCGCCGGTTGTCGTGATGTCGACGATGAGGTCGGCCGCGCCGGTAGCTGGCGCGCCCTCGGTCGCCCCGAGGCTCTCGACGATCTTGTAGTCCGCGATGCCATGCCCGGCAAAAAAGCGCCGGGTGATCGTCACATATTTCGTCGCCACCGTGAGCCGCCGGCCGTGGCGCGGACGGAAATCGGCGGCGACATCGTCGAGGTCTTCCATCGTCTCGACGTCGACCCAGGGCTCCGGCACGGCCACCACCACGTCGCACTGGCCGAAGCCGAGCGGCCGGACGAGATCGACCTTCCGCTGCCAGTCGGGCACCGTCTCCTCGATCTGGTCGCGACCGGTGATGCCGAGATGCACCGCCCCGGCGCCGATCTCGCGGGCGATCTCCGGCGCCGAGAGATAGGCAACCTCGACGCCCGGCATCCCCTCGACGCGGCCGCGATAGCTCCGCGTGGCGCCGTCCGAGACGAGGTTCAGCCCGGCACCGGCGAGCGCCGCCCGCGCCTCCTGCTGCAGCCGCCCCTTCGACGGCACGGCAAGGACCAGCGTGCTCACCGCCGTCGCGTCCGCAAAGTTGTGCCGGCGCGCTTGGCCGGGGCGCGGCCCCCGGCGGGCGGTCCGGCGGCGCCGAACCGCTCCAGCCACATGGCAAAGCCCACTGCCGGCACCGTCTCGCCCGATACCT
>JBDTLN010000419.1:0-2858 GCA_039934795.1 Bauldia sp.
AGGCGTTGAACGGAAACGGTTTGGTGATGTCGCTTTCCTGATATGTCGGCGCCAGCCTGGTCGGGCTGAAGAGCGCTCCCTGGATCCAGTCGTTGGCGCTCGACATCCGTGCCAGCAGTCGCTCAATCGCGTCGGGAGTCGAGGCGTTGCATCCACTCAACATCGTCAGGGCGCCGACGCTGAGGCTGCGCTTGAGGAACAGCCGCCGCTGCAGCGATTCGATTTGCGGGGCGACGGACTTCGCGAAGCTTCGGTCGAGTTTGCGGTCGGTTGTCATGGGAGCTCCTTGGCGGTCGACGCGTTGTGGCTCGCGCTTTTTCGAGCCCATCCCGAGATCATGGGGAGGAACGTACTGGGGACGATCAGCACGAGCGCCAGATGGACCACGACAAAGGCGACGATGGCGGCCATGCCGAAGAAATGCACCAGCCTGCCGCCCTCGTAGCCACCCATCAGAAATGCCAATGCCTTGAATTGGGTCGGCTTCCAGATCGCCAGGCCGGACAGGACCGTCATGACGATCGCGGCGGTCACGCCGATGTAGGACATACGCTGCACGGAATTGTAGACGCCGACTTCGTGGCCAAGCCGACCGCGCAAAGCGCTCGCGATGTCGCACAAGACCGAGAGCGCCGTGACCGGAAAGAAGCTTCGGCGGAAATGGCCCGACACTACGCCGTAGATCAGGTATGCAATCGTATTGCAGACCACGAGCCACATCGCGGCGAAGTGCCATTGCAGGGCGCCGCCAAGCCATCCGCCCAACGTGATTTCCCTCGGGAAACTGAAGCCGAAAAGCGGCGATGCGTCGTAGATGCGCCAGCCGCTCATCACCATGACGACGATCGCCACTGCGTTGATCCAGTGCATGACACGCACGGCCAACGGGTGAACCGCCACCCGCGTGGGCGGGACGAAGCTTGATGCAGCAGTGGTCTGGTTCCGGGACATGAAGAGCTTCCTGTTGGGTCGGCAGGCGCGGCCTGACACCCAGAGGTCTAAACTCTTCCATCCATTGGAATTAGACGGCATTAACGGGAGGCATCGTCCCGAAACCTGGAAGGCCGAAAGGTCTTCTTGCCGCCGGCTGCCTGGCCGGCGCGATGCTAGAGCGCGCTGCGCGACAGCGCGGTTTTCAGCAATGGGGCGGCGAAGTCGAGAAAAGCGCGCAACTTCAGCGGCAGGAGTGGCTGCCCGATATGGACAAGACTGACGGGCGAAGGTGCCGCCTCGAATTCCTGCAGCGCAACAACGAGTGTCTTGGCCCGCACGGCTTCTGCGACCTGGTATGAGAGGACGCGCGTGACCCCGACACCGGCGATCGCCGCATCGATGGCGGCCGTCGCCGTGTTGACGACAAGCCGCGAGTGAATTTTGACGGCAGAATCCAAATTTCCGATTTTGAACGTCCACGAATCAGCGGACATCAGACTGGAGAATGTCACGCAGTCGCGCGTCGCGAGTTCCTTGGGGTGTCGCGGCGTGCCGTGCTCGGCGAAATAGGCCGGACTGCCGCACAGCACGCGCCGGATCGAACCGACCCTGGTCGCAACCATGCTGCTGTCGGGAAGCTCGCCGATGCGGATGGCGATATCGACGCGGTCCTCCTGCAGGTCGACCATGCGATCGGAGAGCGTCAACCGGATGTCGATCTCCGGATGCGTCTTGAGAAAAGCGATTGCGACGGGAAGGACATGAAGGCGGCCGAAGACGATCGGTGCGGAGAGGTTGAGCTCGCCCTTCGGCGCACTGTACTCGCCGGCCGCCGAGCGTTCGGCTTCGGCGACGTCGTCGAGGATTCGCCGGCAGGCGGCAACGAAGGAACGGCCCGCGTCGGTCAGTGTGAGCTGCCGGGTCGTCCGGTTGAGCAAACGGGTGCCGAGATGTCGTTCGAGGTCGGACACCTTGCGACTGACGGTCGCCAGCGGCATGCCGAGGCGTCGGCCTGCCGCCGACAGACTGCCGGCATCGACAGCCTCACGAAGGATCGACATGGCATCGAGGCGGTCCATGGCTCTTCCATATTTTGGGAGAATGTCTCCAAACAATAGCATCTACTTGAGAAATTCGGAAGGCGTTAGAGATCGGCGCATCGGGCCATTCCGGTCCGCGCCCAAAGGAGCCACCGAATGTCCCGTATCCCGACCCCCGCCACGATCGACGCCGCGCCCGCCGCTTCACAGCCCATGCTCGAAGCGGTCAAGAAGCAGCTTGGCGTCGTCCCGAACCTGTTTCGCCTGGTCTCGAACAGCCCGGCCGCACTCGAAGGCTATCTCGGCCTGTCCGGCGCGCTCGCCAAGGGCGCCCTGCCGGCCCAGACCCGCGAGCGCATCGCGCTGGCCGTCGCCGAGATCAATGGCTGCAACTATTGCCTCTCCGCGCACAGCTATCTGGCGAAGAACCTGGCCAAGCTCGACGACGCCGAAATCGCCGCCAACCGCGGCGGCGCGTCGAACGACCCCAAGGCCGATGCCGCTGTCCGCTTTGCCGTGAAGGTTGCGCGCGAGCGCGGGCACACCAGCGAGGACGACCTGCGCGCCGTCAAGCTCGCCGGTTACAGCGACGCGCAGGTCATCGAGATCGTGCTCCACGTCGCGCTCAACACCTGGACCAACTACATCAACGAAGTCGCCAAGACGGACATCGACTTCCCGGTCGCCGCCGCCCGCAAGGCCGCCTGAAAGAACGGTCCCGCCGCAAGCGGGACCGCTTCCTTCCCCACGTACATCAAAGGTGACCCATGGATTCCCTCCCACACGCTCTCGAGATCGGCGCTGAGACGATGACAAGCGTGCCCCGGAGGTATTCGAGCGACATCGCCTTCACGCCGACGGTCAAGGCGATCCAGGAGAGCAAGG
>JBDTLN010000420.1:0-2852 GCA_039934795.1 Bauldia sp.
GCGGAAGAGATTGCCGGCGAACAGGGCGGCCTCGTTGCCGCCGGTGCCGGCGCGGATTTCGAGGATGGCGCTTTTCTCGTCGGCGGCGTCCTTCGGCAGTAGAAGCTTGCTGACCGTGTCGGAGAGCGCCACGATCCGCCCGTCCAGCGCGCGCGCCTCGTCGGCAGCCATCGTCCCCATTTCCGGATCGTCGAGCAGCGCCGCCAGCCCCAGGCGCTCCCTCTCGGCGGTGCGCAGTTCCATGATCGCCTCATGGACCGGCGCCAGTTCGGCGCGCTCGCGGCTGAGCTTGACCAGCGTCTCGCCATCGATCGGCTGGGACAACCGCTGGTCGATAGCTTCAAAGCGGGTAACGAGGGCGTCGATTTTCTGTCGTGGCAACATGGGCGATAAATAGCACGGCATCCGGCGCAACGCTCAGACCGGCACGCCTTCGGCCTCGGCAAAGCCGGCGAGCGCCGATCGGAGGCCATCGTCGGCGTTCGGCGCGTCGAGCAAACGGTCGAAGAGGACGCCGAGCTTACCCGTATCCAGCGCCAGAACCATGGCCTTCACCGGACCGATCGCCGCCGCCGACATGGAGAGAGACCGATAGCCGATGCCGATAAGGGCCATCGCCGACAGGGGACTGCCGGCCATCTCCCCACAGAGCGTCACCGGCACCCCTGCGGCGTTAGCCGACGCAACGATCGTCTTCAGCGCCCGCAGGAAATGGCGCGACAGCGGATCGAAGCGGGTAGCCACCAGCGTATTGCCACGGTCGGTTGCGGTCATGAACTGGAGGAGGTCGTTCGAGCCGACCGAGATGAAATCGGCGACCGCCGCGAGCCCGTCAAGCTGGAAGAGAAGCGAGGGCACCTCGACCATCACGCCGATGTGGAGCTTGGCCGGCTCCTTGTGTCCGTGTCGCCGGAGATGCGCGATCTCGCGCTCGATCAACTCGCGCGTCTTTCGCACCTCGGCAAGCTCGGTGACCATCGGCAACATGATGCGCAATTCGCGCTCCGCCGCCGCCTGGAGCAGGGCGCGGATCTGGGTGCGCAGAAGTCCCGGCCGGTCGAGGCCGAGGCGGATCGCCCGCCAGCCCATGGCCGGGTTCTCTTCCTGGGCGGTGCGCATGTAGGGCAGCACCTTGTCGCCGCCGATATCGAGGGTGCGGAACGTCACCGGCCGCCCGTCCGCCGCGTCCAGCACCGCGCCGTAGAGAGCCGCCTGTTCTCCGATCTTCGGCATCTTCGCCGCGATCATGAATTGTAGTTCTGTGCGGAACAGCCCGATTCCGTCGGCCCCTGACTCGTGGAGATGCGGCAGGTCGACAACCAGCCCGGCATTCATCGAAAGCGTCACGCGCTCCCCGTCACGGGTCACCGCCGGTTTGTCGCGCAGCAGGCGGTATTGCTCCTGCCGCCGGGCGCGGAACCGGACCTTCTCCGCATAGGCCCCCTCGAGTTCGGCGCTCGGCCTGAGATGCACTTCGCCGGTCGAGCCATCGACGATGATCGCGTCACCGTTCTCGACCAGCGCAACAACATCCTCCGCCCGCCCGACGGTGGCGATGCCAAGGGCGCGCGCCACGATCGTCACATGGCTGGTCGGCCCACCTTCCTCGAGCACCAGCGCCCGCACCCGCTCGCGGTCATAGTCGAGGAGTTCGGCGGCGCCCATGTTGCGGGCGACAATGATCGCGTCGCGCGGCAGGTCGGCGCCGCTCGGCCCGTGCGGCTTGTTGAGGAGCACGCGCAGGAGCCGGTTGGCGAGGTCGTCGAAATCGTGCAGCCGGTCGCGCAGCACCGGATCGATCTGGCGCTGCAGCAGCCGTGCCCGCGTGTCGCTCTGCACCTTCTCCACTGCCGCCTCGGCGGTGAGGCCATTGGCAATCGCCTCATGCATCCGCCGCACCCAGCCGCGGTCATGGGCGAACATGCGGTACGCCTCGAGCACGTCGCGATGCTCGCCCTCGTCGCCGATGTCGCCACGCTGGAGCATATCGTCAACCGAGAGCCGGAGGCCGGCGATTGCCGCGTCGAGCCGCTCCGACTCCTGCCCGGCGTCCTCGCCGATGAGCGCCGTCACGACAACACGGGGTTCGTGCAGGACGACGTGGCCGAGGCCGACGCCGTCGCACAGGCCAAGGCCGGTCAACCGGATCGACCGCTTGAGGTCGAGCGAGGTGCCCGGCCGGGCGAGCCCCTCGAGCTCGCCCACCGCGATCATTTCCGCCAGCACCATGGCGACGGTCTGCAAAGCCTCGACTTCCTCGTCGTAGTAGGTCCTGTGCGCCTTGTTCTGGACGACGAGCACGCCAAGACTGCGGCCGGCCCGGAGGATCGGCACGCCGAGGAACGAATTGTAGATTTCCTCGCCCGTTTCCGGGAGATACTGGAAGGCAGGATGGGCCTGCGCGTTCGGCAAGTTCAGCGTCCGGGCCTCCTCGGCGATGGTGCCGACGAGACCCTGGCCAACGCGGAGCGAGGCATTGTGGACGGCCTCGCGCTTCAGGCCTTCCGTGGCATAGAGCTCGAGCACGCCGTCGGAACGCAGAACATAGGCCGAGCAGACCTCGGCAACCATGTTGCTCGCGATCTGACGGACGATCTTGTCGAGCCGGTCTTGCGCGCTGATCGGCTCCGCCATTATCTCGCGCAGGCGGCGGAGCAGGACGCGCGGCCCGGCGGGGGGACCCCGCATGTTCCGCTATCCTAGAAGAGTGCCAGACGCGGCGAGGCGCCTGCTAGTTGCTGTCGAGCCCGTATAACGAATGCAAAGTCCGCACTGCAAGCTCGGTGTAGGGTGCGTCGATCAATACCGATATCTTGATTTCAGAGGTTGTGATCGCGCGGATGTTGATCCCC
>JBDTLN010000421.1:0-2852 GCA_039934795.1 Bauldia sp.
GCTTTACTCGAAGACCTCTGGCCTGTTCGCCTGCGCGTCGCGCGTCGTGCTCGAGATCACCGAGCGCAGCTCGCTCGACCGCGTAACCGACGTGAAGGGCCGTGCTCAGGCGCTACGCGCGATGGGTTACAAGATTGCGATCGACGATCTTGGCTCGCTCAACTATCGGCTGGCGACAAAGAAAATCGGGACGACGGCGTCGCTGGATTTCATCCGGAAAGGCAAGACCTTCCGTGCCAAGGTTGCTCTCGCTGCGGCTCCCGAGACCGTACCGCGCGATCAGTTGACGCTGGGCGACGGCTCACCCTTCGCCGGTGCGACGGTAGCCAACCTGTCGCCCGCTGTGGCCGATGAGATCGCTTACAATGACGATCCGAACGGCGCCGTGATCGTCAGCGTCGCCGACGGGTCTGCTGCCCAGCGGGTTGGCTTCCGCCGGGGCGATCGGGTGCTTGAGGTGAACGGAGTCGAGGTTGCGACAACCAAGGCGTTGCTCAGCGTTGTCGGCCAGCAGACCGGCCGCTGGCTGGTGCGGATCAAGCGCGACGGCAAGGTGATCGAGCGGCAGTTCCGGGGTTAGTCGGGCGGCGGTGCAACGACCGGCCCGCGCCGGGCCTCACGCGATGTCGTAGCGGAATAGCCGGTAGAGGTTGGTCGGGTCGACGAAGACCTCCGTCGCCCGGGCGAAGCCGGCTTCCCGGCCAAGATCGAGCCAGACAGACGCGGTCTCCGGCAGGTCCGACGTTCGCACGTGATGCTCGATCTGCGCCCATTCGTCCGGGGTCAACATCGTCCAGGCGGGCTTGTTGGTGGCGGTGAATCGATCGAGATAGCCCTCGCGATCCTCGTCTTCAGAGCGGGCCGGCTCGTAGATCATGAGGAAGCGCTGCGTGGCCTCGCGGATCGCGGAAAGAAGCTGCCGCTTGTTGGCGGTGTCGAGATGATGGATGGACAGGCTGCACCAGCCGACGTCGGCCGGCTGCGGTCGTAGCGACATGGCCTCGACGAAGTCCCGATGGTCGAGGTCGACCCGAAACGGCAAGTCACGGAGATTGGCAGCCGCCAGTTCGATCGCCGGCTCGGAAAGGTCGATGCCGTGATAGTGGAGGGCTGCCGTCGACGGCAGGATGCGCCTGGGCAGGCTCGCGTCGCCGCAGGCGATGTCGAGAAAGCCGAAAGGGCTCTCATCGGCGAGCGCAAGGCCGAGGCGGTCGCCTACCGCCCGGTGGGAGAGAACGTCGAAGTCGACGAGTTTTTGGTAAGTGCTCCACTGCTTCTGGAACTGCTCAAGGGCGCCGGCATCGACGGTCGCGGCGGCGGGCTGGAACTGGTGGATGTGGATGTTGACCACGATCAAATTCTCCATCGCGGGCCGACGGGCGCCCCGAATCGGCAGAAATTATCCAAGGATTCCATGCCGTGGATGCTAACGGCGCGATAGTATGGCGGCGATGACATCGAGCAAGACAACGGCGGCCGGGACGCTCTTCGAGGCAGCCGGCCTCGAGAAGACCGCGCCGAGGCCCCTGGCCGACCGGCTGCGTCCCGAACGGCTGGCCGACGTCGTCGGCCAGGACCATTTGCTAGGTCCGGACGGTGCGTTAACCCGCATGCTGGCCTCCGGCTCGCTCGGCTCGCTCATTTTCTGGGGACCGCCCGGTACCGGCAAGACCACGGTCGCCCGGTTGCTGGCGCGGGAAACCGACCTGCACTTCGAACAGATTTCGGCGGTCTTTTCGGGTGTCGCCGACCTGAAGAAGGCCTTCGATGCGGCGAGGGCGCGGCGCCAGACGGGTCAGGGGACGCTGCTCTTCGTGGATGAGATTCATCGTTTCAACCGCGCCCAGCAGGACTCGTTCCTGCCGGTGATGGAAGACGGCACGGTGACGCTGGTCGGCGCCACGACGGAGAATCCGTCGTTCGAGTTGAACGGGGCGCTCCTGTCGCGTGCCCGCGTACTCGTCTTCAGGCCGCTCGACACGGAAGCGCTAGCGAGTCTCCTTGGGCGGGCCGAAGAGGTGGAAGGGCGAAAGCTGCCTCTGGATGACGACGCCCGGACCATGTTCATCGGCATGGCCGACCGGGACGGACGCGCCGCGTTGACGCTCGCCGAAGAAGTCTGGCGAGCGGCGCGGCCCGGCGAGATATTCGGGCCGAAGCAACTGCAAGAGATCGTCCAGCGCCGGGCGCCGCTCTACGACAAGGGCCAGGACGGCCACTACAACCTCATTTCGGCGCTTCACAAGACGGTGCGTGGTTCCGACCCGGACGCGGCGCTCTACTATCTGGCGCGCATGCTCGATGCCGGCGAGCAGCCGCTCTACATCGGACGTCGGCTGGTGCGGATGGCGATGGAGGACATTGGCCTCGCCGACCCGCAAGCCCTCGTCGTCGCCATCGCCGCCAAGGACGCCTACGACTATCTCGGCAGTCCCGAGGGCGAGCTGGCGCTGGCCGAGGCGACCGTCTATCTCGCCACCGCGCCGAAATCGAACGCCGTCTACACCGCCTTTGGCGCCGCCACCAAGGCGGCCAAGGAAGGCGGTTCGCTGGTTCCGCCAAAGACCATCCTCAATGCGCCGACCAAGCTCATGAAGGGCGAGGGCTACGGCTCTGGCTACCGCTACGACCATGACGAGCCGGACGCCTTCTCAGGCCAGGATTATTTCCCGGAGGCGCTAGGGCGCCAGACCTTCTACGACCCGCCGGATCGCGGCTTCGAGCGCGAAGTGCGCAAGCGGCTCGACTATTGGGCGAAGCTGAGGAAGGAGCGGGGAGGGGGATGATCTATTTCGCATATGGCTCCAATCTCGACGAACGGCAGATGGCCGTGCGCTGTCCGGGTGGGCGGA
>JBDTLN010000422.1:0-2848 GCA_039934795.1 Bauldia sp.
TCGTGCCGATCTATCGCGACGCCGAGGTGAGTTTCATCGTCGCCAATGCCCGCAGCCGCCTCCTCTTCGTCACGGAAAAATTTCGCGGGTTCGACTACCGAGCCATGGTCGATCGCCTCCGGGCGAACTGGCCGGACCTGCTCGACGTGGTGTTTGTGAGAGACAGCAGCGGCCACCCTTGTCGCATGGACGATTTGCTCCGTTTCGACGCTGACGCAAGGCCGTCCGCACCCTGCCCGGACGACGTCAAACTGCTCATGTACACCTCGGGCACCACCGGCCCGGCCAAGGGCGTCCTTCACACCCACAACACCCTCGGCGCCGAAATCGCTAATTTTATCAAGTGGATGGGTCTCGGCCCCACCGAGGTCCTGCTGATGCCGTCGCCGCTGACCCACATCACCGGCTATCTCTACGGCCTGATGCTCCCGATCACCCTCGGTAACCCCGTGATTCTAATGGACTTTTGGAACGCGGCCGAAGCCGCCGACCTGATCGAGCGGCACGCCGTTACCTTCACCCTCGGCGCCACCCCCTTCCTCCGGGAATTGACCGCCCTCGCCCGCTCCGAAAAGCGCGGATTTCCAACACTTCGCTACTTTCCGACCGGCGGTGCGCCGGTGCCGCCCGAGGTGATCCACGAGGCCCGCCAAGCCTTTGAAAATGCAATCTCATTCCGCATCTACGGCAGCACCGAAGCACCAACGGTGGCGCTCGGCGTCACCGACCCGGCCCGCGAAGATTTGGCCGCAACTACAGAGGGTTACGTCGTCGGCCATGATATACGCCTCGTCGACGACCACGGCAGTGAGGTCGCCGGGGGCGAGGAAGGCGAGATCATCTCCCGCGGCCCGGAAAACTGCGTAGGTTATCTAGACTGGGATGAAAATGCCGAAGCCTTTGATTCGGAAGGCTTTTTCCACACGGGCGACCTTGCTCGCATGACTCCGGAAGGTTGCCTCGTCATCACCGGCCGCAAGAAAGACCTCATAATCCGCGGCGGCGAGAACCTCAGCCCGAAGGAGATCGAGGACATCCTCCACACCCACCCCTCGGTCCGCGAAGCCGCCGTCGTCGCCATGCCCCACCGCCGCCTCGGCGAGACTGGCTGCGCCTTCGTAACCCTCAGAGAAGGCTGCACTTTCGACTTCGCCGCCATGACACGGCTGCTGGAGGCAAGCGGCCTCGCCCGGCAGAAATTTCCCGAACGCCTCGAGATGGTGGCCTCGCTCCCCCACACCGCCGCCGGCAAAGTCCGCAAGACCGTCCTCCGCGACCTCATCCGCACCCGCCTCGCGGAAGACAATGCCTGACCGCCACCCGCGCCGGAAAACGAGGGAAGAGAACGCCCGCCACACAAGGCAGGCGCTGCTCAAGGCCGCCCTCGGCGTCGTCGCTCGCCACGGCTACAAGAAATCCTCGGTCTCCCGCATCACCGAGGCCGCCGGCGTCGCCCAGGGTACCCTCTACTCCTACTTCCAGTCCCACGAGGAACTCCTCGCCGAACTGGTCCCCGCCGAGGGCGCCAACCTCATCGAGGAACTGAAGCGCGCCACGGCCGATGCTTCCGGATATTTCGACTACGAGAATCGGGTGTTTCTGGCCTTTGCGGCCTATCTCCGGCGCAGCCGGTATTTCCTCCGCGTTCTCACCGAGGCCGAGATCGCCGCCCCGTCCAGCCACGCCGCCTATATGCGCGCGATCCAGGAACTTCAGCTCATCGCGCTCCATCGCGCCCAGAAAGCAGGTGAAATACGGCCGCAGAGCGATCGGGCCTTTCGCGCTATTGCGGAGCTTCTGGCTGGTGCACGCAGCCACATCGCAATCGGATTTGGCGACCGGCACGGCAACCGGGTCTTCCGCCCCGATCAACTGCCAGGCTGGGTAGCGGGAACTTACACCAAGTTCGTCACCGCCGGCCTCGGCGGCGACCCGGACTTTTCTCCTGCCAGGGCGCCCATCCCCTCCGAGAACTCGGCATCGGGCCGGCGCGACACGCGGGGCCACCTGCTGGAAGCAGGCGCCCGGCTTATCTACGAGGTTGGCTTTGCGGGCGCCAGCATCCAGGCCGTGACACGAGCCGCGGACGTCGCAATCGCTACTTTCTATGCCCACTTCGCCTCGCGGCAGGCCCTATTCGACGAGCTGCTGACATACGTGCGCACCAGCATGTTGGCTCATGTCGGGGCGACCGCTCGGGGCAGCGGCAGTTTCCTCGAACTGGAGTGCAGGGGCTTTCAAGCCTTCTTTGACTTCGTCTGGCACAATCCTTGGTACATCCGAATCGAGACCGAGGCTGCTCTTTGGGCGCCGGCCGCATATCTTCGCCACTTTCACGACCTGGCAGATCGCTACATCTCATCCATGCGGCGCAGCAAGGCACGCGGAGAGTTGAAGGCCTATGCGGACCATGAGTTGCCGGCCGTCGCTTTCATGCTGATGGCGGCCCGGCACTACCTCGCCAACCGGTTCGTTCTCGCTAATCCGAAGCCCCACCGCCTGCCGGCATGGGTTGGCGAGAGCTATATGCACTTCGCCGCGACAGGCTTGGGGAATACCCTAGCGCTGCCGTCGGGTCTGTCGGCGGTGACACGGCGGCGCTAGTCGGTGCCGCCATCGACACCCTTGTCTGCTCGCCGGTGAGAATGCGCTCTATCCGGTTCGAAGCGCTCTGCAAGGCGGCAACGTCGGACTTGACGCCGCAGAGTGCATCGTGAATTTCCTCACCGAGCACTTTCTCAATCGCCGTGTATTGGGGTACCGGCGGCCGCTGCCAGGTGTGAAGAAGATTCCGTTTGGCGAGCCGGTCGACGAAGCGGACGATGGGCGAGCTCGCCGACGCCTCAGG
>JBDTLN010000423.1:0-2837 GCA_039934795.1 Bauldia sp.
CGAGCGATCGACCGCATGGACGGCCACGGCGGCAGGCTCGACCATCGCCGCCTGGATATCCGTCACATCGGCCGGCACGACGAACGCGTTGTAGTCGTTGACGATGGCGAGGTCGGCCATGCCGCCCCACCACCACGAGAGGCCGACGACGCCGACCTTGGGGCTGAGCTGATAGAGCTGGCGCCGCCCGTAGTACTCGTCCGCCGGCGCCATTTGCGGCTGGATCGAGACGCGATCGCCGACCGCAACATTGGTCACCGCAGGGCCGACCGCCTCCACCCGCGCGACAAATTCGTGGCCGAGGATTTGCGGCATCTTGGCGCCGGTGAAGACGTGCGGCTCGCGCGTCGAGGAAATCGGCCCGTGCAGATATTCGTGGAGGTCGCTGCCGCAGATTCCGCAGTAGATCGGCCGCACCAGCACGTCGCGAGCACCGACAGCGCCCGGCGCAGGCACATCATCGAGCCTTAGATCGTTGCGGTCGTGAAAACGAACGGCGCGCATGAGCTGTTCCTCCCGGAGAAAAAGTCGCCGCCGTCGTCAAGCATGGGCGGCTACCATCCGCACCCGCCCGCCACGCCGGCGCACAAGATTGATCGTCATCTGGACGACGATCGCAAGAATCAGAACGCCGCCGATGGCCAGGCTCTGCTTCCAGAACGGCCATCCGTAGGAGGCGACGCCGCCGACGAGGAAGCGCAGCGTCATGAGGCCGAAGAAGATGCCGATGACGTTGCCGCGCCCGCCTTCCAGCGCGATCCCGCCGAGCAGGCAAGCGGTGGCCGCCGACAGGAGCAGTGAATCGAAGCCGAGCGGCGTGGCGCTGCCGAGGCGAACCGACAGCAGCGCACCGCCCAGGCCCGCAAGCGTCGCCGATAGGGCAAAGGCGATGACCAGCGGGCGGGTCAGGGAAACACCGGCGGCACGGGCTTCGTTGCGCCCGCCGCCGATCGCGTAGATCTCGCGTCCCCAGACGGTATAGCGAAGGAACAGGCCGACAAGCACGAACACGACGATCATGATGATGCTGAGCGGCGACAGGATGCCGAATATGCGCTGGCTGATCCAGTCGATCTCGCCGAGCCGCTCGATCGGCACCGTCACGGTGATCGCGCCGGCGATGATCAGGGCGAAACCGCGAAGGCCGATCAGCGAGCCGATCGTGAACACCAGCGAGTTGACGCCGGTCATGGCGATGACGAAGCCCTGGAACGCGCCAAAGACACCACCGACGGCGACCGCAATCACGACGGCCGGAACGGCGCCCATGCCGGTGATCATCAGGTTCACGGCCAGCACGCCGATGACCGCCGCCAGCGACCCGACGGAAAGGTCGAACTCGCCGGCGATCATGGTCACCCCGACGCCAACCGCGGCGAGGCCTATCAGCACCGACCCGTCGAGCAGCGCCGCCAACCCCCGGATGGTGTGGAAGGACGGCAGGAGGCTGGCGAAGATTGCGTAGATGATCACCATGAAGGCGGCGCGAGCCGCCAGGTCGATCAGCGTCTCGCGCCGGCTCATGCCCGCCTCCGCTGCAGGATATGGAAGCTGATTGTCGCGGCGGCGACGAGGATGCCGACAACCAGAGTACGCTGGCCGGTGGTGAAACTGTGGAGGAGCATGAAGTTCTGCAGGAGCGCAATGAAGATCGCGCCGAGCGCCGCCTGGATCGGCAGCCCCTGCCCGCCGCGCAGCGAAATCCCGCCGACCAGCACCGCGGCGATGACGTCAAAGGTCAGACCGCTGAAGAGGTTTGCGACCGCGAGGCCAAACTGCGAGGCCGCCGAGATCCCCGCCATGCCGCAGCAGAGGCCGAAGATTGTCAGGGCGATCAGCGATCCCTGGCCGACGCGAAGGCCCGTCGCCGCGGCGGCCGCGCGGTTGGCCCCGATCAGCAACAGCTGCCGGCCGAACCGTGTCTTCTGCAGGATGAACCAGGCGAGCAGCGTCAGGATGATGAAAGCCCAGCTCTGCGTCGGGATGCCGAGCGGCCGGCCGGTGCCGAGCCATTCCGCGGCCTTCGTGCCGAGGAGGATGTTCTTGTTGTCGGTCACCAGCGAGGCGACGCCGCGGAAGAGTGCGCCAAAGGCGAGCGTGGTGATGATCGGGTCGGCGCCGAGTGCGATGACACCACCCTGGATGGCTCCGCAAGCTGCGGCAAAGGCGAGTGTGATCACAAGGCTGGGAAACAGGCCGAACTCGGCCCGCATCAGGAAAGCGAAGACGCAGGCCGTCAGGATCGCCAGTTCTTCGGCCGAGAGGGCGAAGAGATTGCCCGAGATCGTGATGTACGACATGCCCAGCGCGATGATGCCGATGATAGAGGCGGCGCGGACGACGACGAGGAGATTCTCGAGGGTCAGGAAGTTCGGCGTTGTCATGCCGCCAGCCGCCAGCAGGAGCACGATGGCAACAATAACGCCGAGGATATTGCGCAGCCGGCGGCGACGCGCTTCGGCGTCGGACTCCGGCAGATTGTCCGCCGGCAGCGCCGCCATCAAGGTGCGCGCGATCACGCGGCCTCCGCTTCGGCTTGGGGATGGGTCACGTCGCGGAGCAGCGCTTCCGGCTTGATGTCGACCGCCGGCGCGATACGGACGAGGCGGCCGCGGAAGAATGTCGCCACCGTGTCGGCAAGGCCGAGCACTTCCTGGTTGTCGGAGGAGACGAACAGGATGGCGAGTCCCTGGTCGGCGAGTGTGCGCAGATGCCGGTAGATTTCCGCCCGCGCGCCGACGTCGACGCCACGCGTCGGCTCCTCGACGAGGAGAATCTTCGGCTCGATCCCCAGCCACTTGCCGAGCGCGACTTTCTGCTGGTTGCCACCCGAGAGT
>JBDTLN010000424.1:0-2817 GCA_039934795.1 Bauldia sp.
CGACGAAGTCCGAACCCGAGATCGTGAAAAATGGAACGTTGGCCTCGCCGGCGATGGCGCGGGCGAGCAGTGTCTTGCCGGTGCCGGGCGGACCGACCAGCAGCACGCCGCGCGGAATCCGGCCGCCGAGCCGCTGGAACTTCTGCGGATCGCGGAGAAACTCGACGATCTCCTGCAAATCTTCCTTGGCCTCGTCGACGCCGGCGACGTCCTCGAACGTCACACGGCCATGAGCCTCGGTGAGGAGCTTGGCCTTCGACTTGCCGAAGCCGAGCGCCTTGCCGCCCGTCCCCTGCATCTGCCGCATGAAGAAGATCCACACGGCGAGGATGAGGAACATCGGGAACCACGAGATCAGCATCCCGAGCAGCGAGTTGCCCGAATCCGTGAGCGGCTTGGCGGCAATGGCGACGCCGCGGTCCTCGAGCCGCTTCACCAGATCGGCATCCTGCGGCGCGTAGGTCTGGAAGGCGCTGCCGTCGCTGTAGGTGCCGGAGATCTGCTGGCCGGATATCATGACGTTACGCACGCGGCCCTGGTCGACATCCGACAGGAACTGCGAATAGACGACGTCGTGTCCGGCGGTGCGCTGTCCCGAATTCTGGAAAAGATTGAACAGGGCAATCAGGACAAGCCCAATGATCACCCAGAGTGCGAAATTGCGGAAGTTCGCGTTCATCATTTTTCCTTAGAGGGCCGACCGGAAGCCGTCGCCCCTGCCCGTCTTATCGCATTGGTTACCTAAAATAGGTGCGAAGGTGCCGGAAGCCAATAAGACACTCATAAGGTATCGTGCTGAAATTACGGCAGGGTGAACAACCACATAGCTAATCGACCGCAAGGTCGGGGAAGCGGGGCGGCTCGGCGAGCCGGCTGCCGACGACCTGCCGGAAGGTTGCCTGGAGCGCCAGCTTGCCTGCCGGGAACCCCGGCAAAGGCACGGAAATCAACGTTTCGCCCCGTCTGAGCACCGGCAGAGCTGCGAGCGCTCCAGCCGCTGCTTCGCCGGCTCGGGCGCCAATTTCAAGCCGGCCGGCCTCGCCGAGCGCCCCAAGCGTCAGGCCGGCCCCACCCTTCCCGTCAAGTTGCACCGCGAACCGGTGGTCCCAAATCCCGTCGAAACCGGGCATGACCTTGATCCGGGCGAGGCCGCTGCGGCCGATCTCGCGGTAGAAATGAAACCGTCCCTGGCGCCAGTCGACGACCGTGCCAGCAAGCGTCCGCTTGAAACGGCCGCGCCGCGGGAACCCGGCGATCGCCGCAGCCATGGCCGCCAGCTTCACCTGATGCGGCGCGTAGTCGTCGCCCCCGACCGCCATGAGTAGCCGCGCCAGAAGCCTTAGCCTCACCTCGCCCGGCGCCAAGCGAAATAGATCGGCATCGAGCTTCGCCACGGCAAGGTCGTCGACCTCGACCGCGGCCCCGATCAGGTCACTCGCCGCCGCATCAATGGCGTCGGCCGCTGCGGCAAAGCGGCGGGCCGACTCGGCAAGCCCGGCCGGATCGATGCCATCGGCGGCCAGAAGCGGCATGATCCGCCGGATGCGGGCGCGTGCAAAGCGCGGGTCGGCGTTCATCGGATCGGCGACCGGCGCGAGGCCGGCGATCGCCACCGTCGCTGCCAGCCGCGCCCGTGGCACGTCGAGGAAGGGCCGCAGGATCGTCACCGCGCCGGCCTTCACCATGGGGCGCATCGCCGCCAGGCCGAAGATCCCCGATCCCCGCGCCAGCCGCAGCAGAAGCGTCTCCGCCTGATCGTCGCGGTGGTGGGCGAGAAGGAGATGGCTCGCACCCGCCTCGGCGCACGCCCCAAGCAGCAGCCGGTAACGCGCCGTGCGCGCCGCCGCCTCTAGCCCCGTCCTCGGGTGCTCGCCCTTCCAGACGAGAATCCGCACCGGCAGTCCGCGCATGTCGGCCGCATCGGCGACATCGGCCGCCTCGCGCCGCGACTCTCTTCGTAGCCGGTGGTCCACGGTGAGGACTACCGCGTCCGGCCCTTTGGCACGGCGCCGCCAGCGATCGTAGAGACAGAGGAGCGCCAGGGAATCCGCCCCACCCGATACGGCGAGAGCAATCCGCACCGCGCCGGCGGCTGGCGCGAACAGGGCGCTGAGCTCGTCGTCCCGGACGGGACCGACTGGCTCAGCAGCCGGCACTGGCCTGTTCGACCTTGACGCGCTGCCTGAGGGCGTTGGAGGCCTGCGGATACTGCTTGAGAAGTTGCGCGTAGATCTTGCAGGCCGAGGCAAAATCCTCGGTCGCCGTCGCCGACATGCCGATCTTCAGGAGCGTCTCCGCGCCTTTCGGGCTCTGCGGATACTTCTTGTAGCCGTCGCGGAATTCAGCCGCCGCCTCGCCATACCTACCGCGCGAGAAGAGGCTGTCGCCGATCCAGTATTGCGCCTCCGCGGCGCGCGGATCGTTCGGATAACTGGCGATGAACTGGCGGAAGCCGGCCTCGGCGAGGTCGTAGTCGCCGCGCACGGTGAGGTCGTAGGCCGCCTTGAAGTCCGTGGCCGGATCGCCGGTCGGCGTCAGCGCTGCCTGACGGGCCGGCGCGGCGGGCTCGCCTTGCGCCGGCGGCGACAGGTCGATCGGCTGGCTGCCATCGGCAGGCGGCGGCTCGTCGAGGATGAGGGTGCCGATCGACTGCGCCGGCGCGCCGGCGCCTTGCCCGCCGCCCTGCCCTTCGGCCGCCGGCACTTCACTGATGCGCTCGGCCGGCTGCACTGCCGGCGGCTGCGGCGCATCGGCAGCTTCGGCGGGCGCGACTTTCTCCGCGGGCGGAGTCGCGCTGGCGGCCTTCTTCGGCGATCC
>JBDTLN010000425.1:0-2816 GCA_039934795.1 Bauldia sp.
ATCCTGGTGATGCGGGAGACCTTGTCGACCGGTTCGGTGCCGCCCGGGCGTGGCCACATATAGGTCACTTCACTGATCGTCCCTTCCCTGGCGGCGGCGAACATCTCTGAGCCGAAGGGCTTTCCGTTCTTGTCCTTCAATTCGCGGAGGTCCGTGCCGACGAGGGCCGGATGGGCGATCAGCTTGCCGTCCGTCTCGCTGGCGCAGAAGACGTAAAGGTCGCGATCCCGGAAAGCGCCGGCCGGGTCATTGAACTTCACGATCGCGGCTGCGAAGTCCGCCTTGGCCTCGACAATGGCGCGGTCAAGCAGCGCCGCCGCCTCCGCCGCAGTTCCGTATTCGGCCGCCGACGGAACGCCTGGCATGGCGAGGACGCCAAGCAACAGGGCGAAAGCAGGCAGAAGTCGTGATAATCTCATTTTTGCAATTCTCCGCAGCGACGCGCCTGGTGACGGCGCGTGAAGGTAATCAGAAAGCGTTTCGACCGAAAGACCGGCCGGCGAATCAAAAGGGCGCCCGCAGGCGCCCTTCGACTGTCTGTATTTGCCGCGTTGATCAGGCGGCCTTCGCCTCGACCTGCCTCGCCTTCGGGGCGGCCTTGGCGATGGCGATGGTGCGCGGCTTCATGGCCTCCGGAATCTCCCGGACGAGATCGATGTGGAGGAGGCCGTTCTCAAGGCTCGCGCCCTTCACCTCGACATGGTCGGCAAGCTGGAAGCGTCGCTCGAAAGCGCGCGCCGCGATGCCGCGGTAAAGGAACTCGTTTTCCTTGTCGGCGGTCTCGCTCTTCTTCTCGCCCTTGACGGTGAGCGTGTTTTCCTTGGTCTCGATGGAGATGTCGTCCTCGCCGAAGCCGGCGACGGCCATGGTGACGCGGTAGGCGTTCTCGCCGGTCCGCTCGATGTTGTAGGGCGGGTAGGTCTGGGCGGTGCTGTCGGCGCTTGTCAGCGAATCGAACACGGACGCCAGCCGGTCAAAACCGACGGTGGAACGATAGAGGGGGGTGAGATCGAAAGTACGCATGGGTCTGTCCTCCAATGAGCGACTTCGGGATTTGGAGCCTCACGCAACCGCCGTTCTGGCCGGCTGCCGGCTCCCGCGGACCCTTCGGGGCGTCCGCGCAAAACTGAGGTAGGAAGCCGGTTTGAGGCTTTCAAGACCTCCGGCGCCACGAATCTGAACGCCGGATGAACGAGGGATTCGGATGCCGTTCAGGCGAGGTGGACAATGCTGCGCGCAGATCAACGATCGCTGGCCGCCGGGGTTCTTCCCCAACCCCAACCCGGCGCCGCGCGATCGGAGAAAACAGGCCGGCATCGTCCCGCCCCCCTCCGGTGCCGTACTGTCAGCCGGCGGTGTCTTCGGACACCGCCGGTTTATTTTTTGCGTGTCGCCTTGAGCGTGCCCGGTGGAGGGACTAAGCAGGGTTTCCACCCCGCCACCGGCGCGTCGCGCATCATCCCATGGAACTTTTCGCCACCGAGAAGAATCCGGTTCCGCGGGGCGCGATCGTCGGCACGATCAAGGCCGCCGACGGCGTTCAGCTGCGCTACGCCCGATGGCGGCCGACGGGCCGCAACGCCCGGGGCACGGTCTGCCTCTTCCAGGGCCGCGCCGAAAGCATCGAGAAATATTTCGAGACCATCGGCGATCTTCGGCGGCGCGGCTTTGCCGTCGCAACCCTCGACTGGCGCGGGCAGGGCGGCTCGGAGCGCCGGCTTCGCAATCCGCGAAAGGGCCATGTCGACAGCTTCGCCGAATACGATCGCGACCTCGAGGCCTTTATGCAGCAGGTGGCGCTGCCCGATTGCCCGCCGCCGCAATACGCCCTGGCGCACTCGACCGGCGGCTTGATCTGCCTGCGTGCCGTCCACACCGGTCGCGCCCGCTTTACCCGGATCGTCCTCTGTGCGCCGTTGGCGGGCATCCCGCCGGGACGGTTCTCACAGGCCAATGCCTATCGCCTTTCGGGATTCCTCACCGCCATCGGCCTTGGCGAAGTCGAGGTGCCGGAGGGCGCCGCGCTGCCCATCGACCGGATGCCCTATGAGGGCAACGACCTGACCAGCGACCCGGTGCGCTATGCGCGCAACGCCGAGGTCGTCCGCGCCAACCCGTCCCTGGCCATCGGCGCGCCGACGTTCGGCTGGACCTACGCAGCGTGCCGGGCGATGGCGGAAGCCGCTGACCCGGATTTCGGGCCGTCGATCAAGACCCCGGTCCTGATCGTGGCGGCGGCGCTCGACCGCATCGTATCGGTGCGGGCCGTGGAGCGGCTCGCCGGCGAATTGCGGGCCGGTGCGCAGGTCGTGATCAGCGGTTCGCAGCACGAGATCCTTCAGGAGCGCGACGCGATCCGCGAGCAATTCTGGGCGGCGTTCGATGCCTTCATTCCGGGGTCGAGCGACACGCCGGAACTGCCCTGACGATCCGCTACCCGCTCACCTTCGATCAGCCGGCAAGGCGGGCGAGGAGCTGGTCGTGGAGGCGCTTGTCGCCGCTGGCGACGATCCGACCGCCATCGGCCGCCGAGTTGCCGTCCCAGTTCGTGACACGGCCGCCGGCGCCCTCGATGATCGGGATGAGGGCGACGATGTCGTACGGCTTCAGTCCGGCCTCGACGACGCAATCGGCGTGACCCGCCGCGACCATGGCGTAGCCATAACAATCGAGGCCGTAGCGGGCGAGACGCACCGCGCCTTCGGCCCGCCCGTAGGCGGCGAGGTCGGCACCCTCGAAGAGCTTGGGGCTCGTCGTGAAGAGCACTGCCTCAGCGATCTCGGGGCAGGCGCGGGTGGTCAGCGTTGCTGCACCCC
>JBDTLN010000426.1:0-2815 GCA_039934795.1 Bauldia sp.
GGCGCCGCGGACGAAGTAAAGTTCGTGCTGCGTGCGCGCGTGATAGTCGTTGACGAAGGAGCCGCGGCGCGGGCGGATGGTGACGAGGCCGGCCTTCTCGAGGTCACGCAGCGCCTCGCGCACCGGCGCCTGGCTGGAGCCGAACGCGCGGGCGATCTTCAATTCGACGAGGCGCTCTCCCGGCTGGTAGTGGCCGGCAAGGATCTGTTCGAGCAGCGCATTGCGGATGCGAACGCTGAGCGGATGATGCTCGACACGCCCGCTCGTTTCGCCGCGTGACAGGTCGGGATTGACGTCCACGATATGTCCTTCGAGCTATTTCGCTCCCGATAGCCGGAGTCGCCGGCAATGACCAAGAGCCGTAACGCCACGGAAGAACCGCGACCATAACATTGACAGCGAATAATCGATAATCGATTATCGTATTTGAACAATTCGACTCTGGAACGCCAAGCCCGCTTACCCGGGACAGTCCAGGCGAAGGGAGGGAGCACCATGCCGCTTGCGGTGCGACGGGTGGAGTCTGTCAAGGCGGCAGCGGCCGTGCTTGCCGCCGATCCGTGCGCCCGGTTTCTCGCCGGCGGAACGCTTCTCGTCCGCAATGCCAATTCCGGCGATGTCACGATCCAGACGCTCGTGCTGTCCGATGGCCTCGGGCTCGACCGGATCGCCATTGCCGGCGGCAAGGCCGAGATCGGCGCCGCCGTGACGATGGTGCAGATTCTCGCCCACCCGCAACTCGCCTTCCTCGCCCCGGTCGCCGGCTCGATCGGCGGACCGGCCGTCCGCAACATGGCGACGGTCGGCGGTAACCTGTTCGCGCCCTACCCTTACGGCGATTTCGCCGTGGCCCTGCTGGCGCTCGGCGCCACCGTCACGGTCGAGGATGCATCGGGATCGCGGAGCCAGAACCTCGAAGCGTTCCTGGGCGATTCCAGTCCCGGATCGGGCGTCGTCACCGGCGTTTCCTTCGCGCTTCCCCCTGCCGACGCGTTCCGTTTCGCCAAGGCAATCCGCCGCAAGCCGCATGGCGCCTCGGTGCTGGCCATCGCCGCCCTGCTGCCGATGGCAGGCGGGAGGATCGCCGGCGCGCGCATTGCCTACGGCGCCATGGCCGCGACCCCGATGCGCGCCCGCGCCGTCGAAGCGGTGCTGGAGGGCAAGGCCCTCTCCGCCGGCACGGTCAGCGAAGCGGTCGCCGTTGCGACGGAAGGCTGCAAGCCGCTCTCCGATCCGCAGGCGAGCGCCTGGTACCGCCTGCAAATCCTGCCGGTGCATCTCCGCCGGCTCCTTTCGGGGGAGGCGCACTGATGGCCCGTGTCCCGGTCACCTTCACGATCAATGGCGGCGAGGCGGCCGAGTTCGTCGAGCCCGGCGCCCTCCTCGCCGACGTGCTCCGCGACGAGCTCGGCCTCGCCGCGACCAAGGTCGGCTGCGGCCAAGGCACCTGCGGCGCCTGCACGGTGATGGTTGACGGCGGGCTCATGCTCTCCTGCCTGATCCCGGCGCAGCGCGTCGAGGGCCGCTTCGTGACGACCCTCGAAGGCCTCAACACCGATGGCGGCCTGCACCCGCTGCAAAAGGCCTTCGCCGACGGCTTTGCGGCGCAGTGCGGCTTCTGCACTTCTGGGATGATCCTTGCCGCCAAGGCGCTTCTCGACCGCGACCCGGACCCCGACCGGGCGGCGGTAGTCGACGCCATATCCGGCAATATCTGCCGCTGCACCGGCTACGAGCCGATCATCAACGCCATCCTCGCCGCGGCCACGACCCTCCGCGAGCGCAAGAGCGCCTGAGACATATGGAACACGCCCGCAACTTCTTCCGCGACGAGCGCCAGGAAGGCTACAAGACCATCGGCGAGAGCGAGCAGCGCGTCGACGGCTTCGGCCACGTCACGGGCCGCACGCAATTCTACGCCGACCGCCAGATCCCCGGGCTCCTCCACCTCAAGATGGTGCGCAGCCCGCACGATCACGCCCGCATCCGCAGCATCGACACATCCGAGGCCGAGAAGGTGAAAGGCGTGGTCCGCATCCTCAGCCACGCCGACGTGCCGGGCAACATCTACACGATCCTCAAGCTCATCCAGGTCGAGCCGGATGACGAGCCGGTGCTGGCAGAGGGCAAGGTGCGCTTCAAGGGCGAGCAGATTCTCGCCATCGTCGCCGAGACGCCGGCGGCCGCCGCCGAGGCGGTCGCCAGGGTCAGGATCGACTACGAGATCCTGCCGGCGGTGTTCGATGTCGAGGAGGCGCTGCTGCCCGGCGCGCCGCTGGTCAACGAGTTTCACGGCCACAACTACTTCACCTATGAGGGCCACCACTGCCGGCGCGTCCGCTACGGCAATGTCGAGAAGGGATTCGCCGAAGCCGACCACGTCGTCGAGGAGCGCTACCAGTCCTCGCCGATCGAGCACGCGCCGGTCGAGACCACCGGCTGCATCGTCGTGCCCGAGGCCAATGGCCGGCTCACCTGCTACACCGATACGCAGGCCCTGTTCTTCACCCTCGACAACGCCGCCCTCATCCTCCAGGTGCCGTTCCAGAAGCTCCGCTTGATCGGCGGCACGGTCGGTGGCGGGTTCGGCGGCAAGGTCGACGTCATCACCGAGCCGGTGGCGATCCTTGCCGCGAAACTGACCAACCGGCCGGTGAAATACGCCTACAGCCGCGAGGAGGAGATGCAGGTCTCCTCGCCGCGCGCCGCCGAGCGCATCTACATCAAGGACGGCATTATGAAGGACGGGCGGATCATCGCCCGCAAGGTGACGCTCTATGTCGATGCCGGCGCCTATTCGCGCCACAGCCCCTAC